>NZ_CP010834.1:717500-1028659 GCF_001548675.1 Methanobrevibacter sp. YE315 | reverse complement strand
CATTGTCTGTTGCGGTAAACCTGTTCTTATACCATACTACATTTGATGAATTTATAAAGAAATCTGTCCTGCCTGGTATATCATATTGGTAATTCTTATCGTATTTGATAGTATCGTTTAAAATAAACGTATAAGTGACATCGGATTTGTTGACTTGTGCCAATTTAGTGTCATAATATGATACATAATAATAACCATTTTCACCGCTTGAAGTTCCCCAGCTGTTCTTGATAATCCATGCCCCATCACCAGGGGGTGTTGACTTGAAGTTTGATTTTGAATAGGTGTCATCCCATCCGACAATTACGACTGCATGATTTGGAGTGTTTCCACCATCATAGTAATAATTCTTCTGGTTCTGGATGAATGAACCACTCCAATAGATGCTTGTTGCAACACCTCCGCAATTCCTGATTGCCAACTTGATATCATTGTTATCAGTATAATCGCTGCGTTTTAGGAATAATACATTTTGAATATGATTTAGACTATTATAAACAGGAGAAATTGTGTTTATCGGAGAATATTCATCCTGGCTTTCAAGAACAGGACCCAGCCAGCTGGTCAGATATCCTATGCCCATATCATCATATCCACCGTCATTAGTAGCCATGTTCCATCCATAGTCGGAGAATTTTGACATTAGATTTATCATGTTGTTTTCGGAAAAGTCATAATTTTTGCTCATAGCCTTGAGGATGCAGGATTCCAATGAACCGATGGCCGCAAATGCCCAACAGTTTGAACCTTTTTCCTGATTTTTAACGCTTGTAACCTGATTTAAATCTCTTAAATCATATTTTATAGGAATATACTCAGTTGAAGGTGATTTTTTGATAAGAAGAGTATAATCCCCACTGCCAATACTTAAATCAACATCATCGGTCTGATATGCATTGTTTTGATATTTCGCCTTATTGTTTGAAAATGAGTTTCCAAGTCGAGAATCATAAATTGAATCATAGAATATGTCGCTTAAAAGACAGTAAACCGCACCGGCAGTGTTTTGGGCCTTGTTATTTATGAATTTATTATAATAGATATTGAATATGTCGGCGCCGTCAACATATAGCGCTCCACCGTTGTTTGCTGTGTTATTGTTGAAATTGGAATCTCTAAGAGTGAAATAGCGATACATCAGATAGACTGCCCCTCCGTCATATTTTGCCCTGTTGTTTTTAGCAGTGCTGTTTTTCAATGTAAGATTTGTGCTAAGGGAAATTATTCCCCCTCCAAAGGTAGCGCTGCAGTTTGTCAGAGTTACCCTGTTTGCAATGAACTTCAAGGAGTCGCTCACGTAAATTGCACCGCCAGCATCACTTACGGAATAGTCATTCAAGAAGTTTGACTGGAAAATGGCTCCATCCACATTGTTTTCACATGCAATGGCTCCGCCGAACAGCTGCGCATGATTATCCCTGAAAATGGAATTGGAAACAGATAGAGTACCCTTGCTCATATATATCGCACCGCCATATTTGGCGCTGTTATTCAGGAAGGTGCAGTTATACACTTTTACAAGCGAATTCGAATTTGTAGAGCTTATGGCTCCTCCGCCTGAAGTGGAATATGAATCCTTAAAGATCACATTTCTTGCATTTATATCTCCATTGTTGGAGATGACTGAGGATGTCAATGTCAAATCCTTAATAACAATTGAGCTTTGAACAGTGAATCTTGCATTTTTAATAATTGTCCTATCGCAGTTTTGACCGAGGAATGTTACATTATAGATGTTTGAATACCTATTTCCCAAATCATATTCACCGTTTTTCAGATGAAGAATGGAATTGTCACGGATTCTATCCCATGTCAGGTACTTATATGGATTATTAATTGACCCGTCTCCATTGTCGTTTTCAGCATTCGGATTAAAATAGTATGAAGCTGATAGGTTACCATCATTATCATTTAGCTCAAGCATTGTCTGGTTGTCGGCTGCAAACGTTGCCGGAATGGCAAACATAAGCGCTATAAACAATATAATTATGAATTTTTTCTTCAAAATAACACCCTCATTTTAAACAATTATTATTAAATTATATAGGATATTATTATTTTGAGCAAATATAATATAAATAATAGATGGTTTTAGGAAGTACAATATATATTTATGAAAAAAAAATAAAAAAAAGAATTTAATTAATGAAGTTAATCTGCTCTTCATTAATTAGGGTATAATTGATCAAATCTTTAGAATCCAAATCTTCACTGCCCAATTTGACGGCTGTGATTTGGGAATTTTTATATGTCCTATAATACAGCACTCCATCATTTGTATTGTAGCATGAAGAGTATATTGTATATTCAAACAAATTCGGATCATCAATAAAAGTGCATCCGTTCTGCTGTTCGACAGATCCCAAAATATGGAAAAACTGTCCAACGCTACTGACTTCATCCATATCAGAGTATGAATTTGCACGTGTAAATGCAACTTTTGCAAATCTTGAAGATGAAGACAAATCACCAGGAAGTCCTATTGCACCCATTCCCCTTGAGTATTCATCCAAATCAATATCACTTGAAAAGGTATTTTCAGGATTTTTTGTAGACAGACTTCTATAATTATTTAGATAGAACAATTGCTTATCAAATGGAGGATTGTTTGTCAAAACTCCAACAGGATTATCATAAATTTTCAACCCATCACTCAACGGTTCAACAACAATTGATTCGCCGCTATTATCGGAAAGCATCCAATGGAGCGGGGAAAGCGGGAGCTCATCTGCAAAATTGATATTTACCAGATTGATTTTCTCAAACAATTTACGGGCTTCACTGACACTTGCGGCACAACCGAGTATATATGGAATTAATTCAAAAGGAGTTATATTGACCATGCCTTCTTTAAATTCATTATATACTGCATTACCTGCAAAGTTCAGCCCGGCAATAGCTAATCCTTTTTCATTGCATGCATCATAATATAATGGATATCCGTCAACACCTGCAGCAATACCTATTATTGCAAAATGGGATTTGATATCATCTATTTTCCTAAATTTGAATTCATAGTTTCTGGGAGTTATTGTAACCCTCTCGTTATATGAAATTTCATAATCAAAATTTCTGCCGAAATAATGGTTTTCGGTTATATAATTACTTGCTGTACACATCTTACCACCTCATAAAAAATTTGAATAATTTTGTGCTCTTGACTTTACATCAGAAAACTTATCTTCAACCACCAATTCACCGTTTTTGAAAACTGTGCGAAGCAAATCATCACCTTCGCTGTCAATCGGAACTGTCCTGAATGAATTGTTTTCACAGACCAGTTTGAATCTTCCTGTTTTGGATTTTTTACTTGAATCAAGCGGGTTTTTGAATATGTCAAACCATTCGCCGTCACGCAATTGGGCGGAACACTTGAATGCATTTCTCTGGGTATCACGATTGACTGCAGTGTGCAGGCCACCGCCCATACCGAAGATAATGTTTTGAGCCGCCCAGCCGTTGGACTTCATTGCAAAGAGTATGTCACGTATTTTCTGATAGTTCAAACCGTCACCCCACAAAAGCCCGATATTTGAATCGAATACCTTATAGCCCTTATCGGTCAAGTAAGAGCCGAAACCTTTTTCCAATATGTTCAAACAGTCTATTGTTGTAGAAACAGGCTCTCCGCTGTCCGGTCTGAACACGACCTTGTTTCCTTCAATTGCTAAAAAATCATTGATTGCCCTGTTCAGTCTGCTGTCCGGGCTTCCCGCTTCAGTAAGGAAGTTCCTGTAGTTGTATGAATCGATAACCATTGACAATATTCCATTTTTGGCCTTGTCAATGACATTCAGAATTTGGTCTATTTCACCTTCAGGACCTAATGAAGTCATTACGCTATGTTCTGTAGCCTGAACGGAAAATCCATAGAGGTTTGAGTCATTGTAGTAGTTTTCTGGTATTGTCAGTGCAGGAATTGTGTCAGTTCCTGAAAAGCTTAAAAGATGAGCGGATCCTGAAAGCATTGATGATTCTGTTGATGTGGCTCCACGATATCCGAAATCATGAAGCATAAAGTCAAGGTTATCCTTGGCAGAACCTGTGACTTCAAGATAGAAGTTTGCAAGCTTTCTGACCTCTGCTGACAATGTTGCAACGGTTGATGGATACCATACTTGAAGTAAAAGAGATTCCAAATAATTCACAAGCCAGAATGACTTTTTATCAGTGTTTTCAACTGTCATCAATACATTGCCCACTCCAACCGGTGTTCCTTCAGCAACCGCCTTTATTTCAATCGGCAGATAACCGTCATGCTCGTCTAAAATGTATTGCCAGCCTTTTCTGTTGAAAATGCCTTCGCCGATATGGGCAGATATTAGTTCATCCGCTTCATCTATCTTTTCCTGGCTTAAGACCGGACCTTCCAAATATTTCTTTATTATATACTGAAGTCCATAAAAAATAGTCTTGTTGAACTCAGCACCCACTCTACTTTCAAGGTACGAATAGATTTTTTCGGTTCCTTTAGGGTAGAAATAGTGATGGGTTACCTTATAACTATCTGTTAAAAGACAAATATTATTTTCAATCATAATATCACTTTTTAAGATAGTTATTAGATTGTTATATAATATATATTTTACTAAAAAAAAGAAAAAAGGAAAAAAGATCTAGATATAGCTAGTATCTTGTTTTCTGAAGTGAGCTTGTGGGTGATCGCATAACGGACATACTTCTGGAGCATCGGTTCCATAATGGATGTATCCACAGTTATTACATTTCCATGCAATTTCTTCATCTTTCTTGAATACTTTACCTGCTTTGATCTTATCTGATAAAGCGTTGTATCTGTCTTCGTGTGCTTTTTCGGTAGCTCCTGCTGCATCGAACAAGTCTGCGATGTCATCGAATCCTTCTTCACGTGCGGTTTCCGCGAATTCTTTGTACATTGAAGTCCATTCTTCATGTTCACCGGCAGCTGCATCAGCAAGGTTGCTTTCAGTATCAGGTACTTTGCCGCCATTCAAGAGTTTGAACCAGATTTTTGCATGTTCTTTTTCATTGTCAGATGATTCTTGGAAAATGTCTTTGATTTCCACATAACCATCTTTTTTAGCTTGAGATGCGTAAAATTCATATTTTACACGTGCTTGGGATTCTCCAGCGAGAGCCGCTTTCAAATTTTCTTCGGTTTTAGTTCCTTTTAAATCTGCCATTTTATTCATCTCCGTAGATTACAATTTAAAATAATCATATATAAATATTTGGTAATCATTCAGTAACTAAAAAAAAAATAAAAAAAGTAGAGAGCTTATTTAAAGTTGGTAGCTCTTTCTTCAAAGTGTGCTTTTGGAAGTCCGCATACAGGACATTTTTCAGGTGCGTTAGGGCCTGAGAATACAAATCCACAGTTTTCACATTTCCATTCAATGTCTGCTTCTTTGTTAAATACTGCATCGTTTTCAACATTAGCGAGTAATGTTCTGTATCTTTCTTCGTGTTCTTTTTCGATTGCTCCTACTTTTTCAAATAAGAATGCAATCATTGGGAAACCTTCTTCTTTAGCGGTTTCAGCGAATTCTTTGTACATTGAAGTCCATTCTTCGTTTTCACCGTCAGCAGCTGCGTTGAGGTTAGCTACTGTGTCAGGAATATCATCATCGTGTAAAATTTTAAACCAAATTTTAGCGTGTTCTCTTTCGTTTTTGGAAGTTTCCATGAAAATATCATGGATTTGAACGTAGCCTTCTTCTTTTGCTTTAGCAGCAAAATATTGGTATTTGGTATGTGCTTGGGACTCACCAGCAAAAGCTGCTTGTAAGTTTGCTTCAGTTTTTGTACCTTTTAAATCAGACATAATATACATCTCCATTAAAATAACTCAACTAAAATGTTGAATATTCATTCTAATATAGAATAATATTATATATAGCAATTATCATTTAAAAAATTTTTTAAAATATTTAAAAAAAAAGAAAAAAAGAATAGCTTAAAATCTTAAGCTATATCAGAATATAGTAACCCGGTAACTCTTTGGGTAAAGAATGCAAAGTATGGAGTCACTACAATGGAAAGAATTGACAATTCCGGAATTTTACCGTATATTGCTCCTAAAATAGTTTCAATTACAGCCACGACAATTATTGAAAAAAGAATTACACCAATCACTTTGCCGACACCTATTCTTGAGATGTCCCTTGCAGCTTCAGGAATATTTATCGCTTCGCCTAAACTGCCTGTATTTGCCAGTCTTGCTTCGCCCATGGTCTGGAGGAATGCGAATATGATAAATACAATAATACCAATAATTGCAGTAATAGTAAATGAAGTGATTAATGCAGATTGAGTAGCACTAGAAATGGAAGATAGTGCCGGAGCAGATGAATTTGCAATTGCTGTTGCATTTGCAGAAGTCACAGTAGCTTCTTGAATAAAGTTCATAATATTTCCAGGAACATTTGTAATCAATGCAATGATTCCAACGATTATAGCTGGAATAATCATGTATACAATGCTCACGATAATCATTTTAATACCAGTGATCAAATCATTTTTCCAATCAAAGCTAGGGGCTTTTTCATCAAAGTCTATACCTGATTTAATAATGCCTATCTGATAACCTGTTATTATCAATGCAATTATAATTGCAATTATAAAAAGAATTGCAGTAATAATGAAATATAAACTAGAATCATTAATTGCAGCGAATATGGTGAAAAATCCTCCTCCAACTAACAATCCCATGACAAACAACAATACGATGTAAATCGCGAGTTTATCTAAATTTTTTGATGGGAAAATGAATGCTTCTTTAATAATATCCAATATTTCCATAATTATACACCTTTTTTTAAATTAAATACTTTAAAAGTACATATAAAGTTTAAACATGGAAATATATAAAGTTAACTAAAAATAGACAAAATAATAAAAAAAGAAAAAAAAGTAGATTTATCTATGCAGATGCATATAATAAACCTATTCCTTTATTATAGAACAATACAATAAATCCGCCTAATAAAATCATTCCAATAATAAATCCGATATATGGAATAATTGCAAGTAAACCTAAAATAAAGGACAAAATTAAAATAATGATTAATGCAATGATTACGAATAGGATGATATTTAAAATTCCGATTCTTTTAGCATCTTCAAATATTTGGCCAAAGCTGAAAGCGTCACCCATATTACCAGTATCAGCGAATTTAGCAATTGCAACAATTTCTAATATTGAAAATATGATGACTACTATTATTGCTAATATTGTACCTACACCTATTCCGACACCTGTATGATTAAGACCAGCACCCACTAATCCAGAGAATACACCTAAAATCATAGCAATGATGACAGGAATAATGTAGTAGACAATTCCAATGATTAATACTTTGATTCCGTCAACTAAATTTGTAACAGGATCAATATCAGGTATTTCATTTGAATGTTGAATACCTTTCTTAATAACTTGAAGACCGTATCCTGAAAGGATTAATGCAAAAACGATAGATACAAGAATTGCAAGTAACATTAATATACTATTATCAATTCCAAAGGAGCCAAGAACACTATAGAATCCTGCAAGTAATGTTAATACTCCTACTATTAAATATTTTTTAATATCCGAAAACGGATATGCAATAGCATCTGAAATAACTTCTATTACGCTCATTTTTTCACCTATTATATTTTTTAAATAAAAAAACACCCCATTTAAAGTGTCATGATAATATTAAACTTAATACTATTTAAATTAATTGGTTAAATTGAAAAAAAAGAAAAGAAAAAAGATGAATAAAATTATTCATCTACACCAAAGGATTTTTTGAGTAAATCTGCGTTTACAAATCCTTCTTTATAAATTTTACCGGTGGTTAAATCATTGATTACTACTTCTGCAGGAGCAAACATTCCCTTATCGATTTGGTAGAAATCAAATCCTGCTTCTTTAAATACATCGAAGAATGGTTTTCCATATCCGTCAGCAGCAGAGGATGGTAATTGAGCTGCTACATCAGCAATGTCATCTCCTTCTTCAGATTCAACATAGTAGTAAGTTCTTCCACCGAACAATACTGCATCGTTGGTTTTACCCATTGCTTTTAATCCATCTGGGTCGACCGGTGCGATTGGTGCAATACCTGCAGCATGTTTTACTTTGGTAACATCAAACTTGATGAATTCTAACATTTTGTATGTTCCGTTTTCAACAACTCTTCCGGAAATTTGAATGGATCCGACAAGAGAGGAAGTAGGAGCTACAAGTAAGTATACATTTTTAACATCAACATTACATTCATCAGCAATATATTGAGCAACGTCCTCACCAGGCAATACATCAGCTTCTAAAGTTAAAATTGCTAAATCTGCTTCTTTGTCTTCGTATCCAATTTCTTCATAAGTTTCAGCAGGTTTTAATGCGATTGCTCTTGCAGGACCGGAACCTAATGCAAAGAAATCTCCTACAGATACAGACCAACCTGCTTTTTGAGAACCTAAGGTTGAAATGGAAGGGGCGTCTGTTTTAATCTTTACTGAAGGAAGTGCGAATTTTTCAGATAAATCTCCAGGAATTGAAATTCCAACATCTGCAAGTCCACCAAGACAGACTTTAGTATAAAGTTCTCCTGCTTTAAAACTTCCATCTACGTTTACACCACAATCTAAAACAGTAGCACCATTTTCTAAAGTTGCAACAGCGATGTTCAATTCATCTGCTTTTTCAATCATTACATCTACGGTTTTTTTTGCTTCAATGTTTACACTTACCATAGTTTAACCTCATTTATAATTCTAACTTATAACTTTTAAGTTACTGAATAAAAATATATTTTTATTCTTATTTATATTTGCCTAAAAAGTTTTAAAAAAAAGAAAGAATTGAAATTATTAAAAAAAAAGAAAAATATTGTAGATGAAAAAAATCATCTACCTTCTATTCAGTTATTTTTTCCCACGTGAAAATGGAACAAATGCTACAGCTACAAGCACAAGTACCAATGCTGCGATTGGAAGACCAGTATGAAGCAAATGTTTTTTAGTAACAACCGGTTTTTTAACAGGCTTTTTGATATCCTTAGATGGGACATTACTTTTATTGCCGTCGGTATTGTTTTTGTCAGGTTGAGTGCTGTTATCATCAGCAGTTTGGTTACTGTCATCAGTAGCGTTATCGTCTGCAGTGGTATTTTCTACATTAGCAGTATTATTGTCATCTGCAGTGGCATTATCTGCTTCAACAACAGGATTATCACCAGTAGCACCTAATTTTGCTTCTGAAGCGCAGTTTGTAATTACAAATCCGTTATCTGCATTTCCACTAATGGAGGTTGAATAACCGGATACATCAGCAGTTACTTTATAATTTCCATCATTCTGTACTTTAAAAGCACCGGACCATCCGTTTTCATTATTTAAAATGATAGTATCGACAACAGCACCATTTTTTATAAGATTGACCTTAACTTGTGCTGGCCTATCACTAGCTTTGCCTGAATCATCCCAAACAATTTTAACTTTTATGTCTTTAGATTTTGATACGGTTTGAACATCATTTACAGATTTTGCATCAACAACGGATCCACTATCAGCAGAAAAGTTTTCTGCCGCTGAAATGAAACTTACAGATGCAATCAAGAAAATTGCAATGCATAATATTGTAAATATCTTCTTATTCATGATTTACAACACCTCCTAAAAATATTAGCTAATTATCATATTAACAATACACTATATAAACTTATTGAAAAAAATTCAGCATTATGATTAAAATCTGTCAAAATGTACTTTTGATTTGTCATACCTTAAATTAACTTCACCCTGCCTTTCGGGCCATCCCACACATATGACAGAAAATGGAATGCAGTAATCCGGAATTTGCAGATATTCCTTCAATTTAAGTGTCCTATCTTCAATCGGATGAAAACCCAACCAAACGGCACCCAATCCCTCATGAGTTGCCTGAAGCAGAATATTCTCATTACAGGCTCCAAGATCCTGTTCAATCATCCTTATAACTTTTGCCTGATTAAGATTTCCCAACGTAACAATCAAATGTGAAGCACCTGCTGCAGGTTTTGCAAATCTGTGCATTTTAGAAATGGCTTCCTTATCCTCCTTTTTGGAAACAACAATAAACTCCCAGGGTTGTGAATTGCATGAAGAAGGGGCCTGCATGCCTGCCTTCAACAGATTTTCAATCAATTCATCCGGGACTTTCTCATCTTTGAACTTGCGAACGCTTTTCCTTTTAAAAATTAGACTCATTCAACCACCAAACAACTCCTCAATCTCTTCGCGAACAAACGGATAGTCATTGACATCACTCAGAATATGAATCTGGTCTCCGTATTTGATATGGAAATCCTCGCTAGGAATAACATACTTGCCATTCCTTATAACAGACACTACAATGGCATTTTTTGGAAATGGAATATCCTTAATTTTAAAATTAATGTAATTGCAATCCAAAGGCACCAAATACTCTGATAAGACATGTTTGGATGGTTTTTTAACGAATTCCCTGTTTTTATTCATAAGCAATCTGTCATATAATGATTCATAAATAGGTTCGTTTCCAAGAAGGGTCGGAACCACATAAGCTATCAATGATACGATAATCATAGCTATCAAGGACTCAGTTGAGCCGCACATCTCGGCTATCAGAACAACCCCTGTAATAGGGGATCTTACAGTGGCGGCAAAAAATCCCGCCATTGAAATAACAACGAACTTGTAAATCAAATCATGCTCAAAACCGAATATCGGCACAACTGCAGATCCGAATGCAGCTCCGATATATGCTCCCAATACAAGTATCGGCAAGAATATGCCTCCTGGAGCTCCTGATGAGAATGAAAACATTGAAAACAGGTATTTTAAAACCAAAAGGAAAACGATAACGCCAAGTGAAGGCATTGCAATGTCCAGCATGTCCATCATGAAGTGCCCGCCGTCGCTTATTTCAGGAATGGTGAGAGCTACTACACCTGAAACCAAAAATACCAATACGAACTTAAGCCATGACGGAATTTTAAGATTATTCACGAAATCACTTGATTTAACCATTCCTATATTGTAAATGTAGCCTAAAAGACCGATCAATACACCTAAAACAATCAGCAGCCAATAGCCGTCTAAAGGAATGTTATGAATAGGAAAGGTTAATGCAGTGGATTGACCAAAGATTATTTTTGATATGAAATCCGATACGATGGCAGATACAAGTGCAATAAACACAAGGGTTTTGTCAAATCCATGATTAATCTCCTCAAGGACAAACAATACACCTGCAAGAGGAGCGTTGAATGCAGCTGTAATACCTACTGCAGAACCGACCAAAATCAATCTTAGCTCATCCGTTTTGGATCCTTTGAAAAGCTTAGCAACACCCTTTCCGGCCATACCACCAATCTGAACGGATGGACCTTCAGGACCCAGTGATAAACCGCCTAGAGCTGTCAAAACTCCAGATACGATTTTTGAAAAAAGCACTTTTGCCCAATTCGCTTCCATGTGGCCCTTTATCTCTGCATAAACTTGAGGTATTCCGCTTCCGGCCGAATCGACTTCCCATTTTGTCAGCCAGTCAACCAAAAGCCCCATAATGGCAAGGGCAATAAAAAATAGAATAGTATAAATTAAATTTCCATTAATTACAGCAAGATAATCTCTTAAAACATGTTCTGAGCCATAAAGTAAAAAACGGTACAAACATACCATCAATCCTGCAAATATACCGACCATTACTCCTTGAACGGTTAAACGGAAAATATATTTTGGATTTTCAGCCACAGATTTTAAAGTTTTTTCAAGATATCTCATTACTATCTAATTTGTTTTAAATCATATAAATCATTTTCAAAATCCTTTACAAAATAGCGAATATTTTTTCTGCCTTTTGTAATGATTTCATGGCCTTCCCCAATAAGTTTTTCTTTTTGAAATTCGATTCCACCGGGATATTTTGGATTTAGTTCCCCATCGGTCTTTAAAGTTCTCCAGAATGGAATCTTACCCGTATCTCTCTCATCACTTGCCTGAGCTGAAAGGCTTATGAAAATTCCTGCAGTCATTGGGCATGTAAAATCAGATTTATATTTGTCGGCTAGAAATTCCCTAATCTGAACAGCTGTAATCACTTTGCCTTCAGGAATTTTAGACATCAATTGACTATATTCTATCGGTGGCGCAATAAGCATGTTTTTTCCGCCATATCTTTCAATTGACTTTTCATCATCAATCACGACTATTTTCGGCATGTCTTTAGAGTCTTGCAATTTTTCATTAAAGCTTTTGCGGGCCATATCATCACCTATATTTTACAGTACCCTATAATCTAAAAAGTCAAATATATAAACATTTTTACTGATTAACTTTAAATTAAATATTTTACAGATATTATATCATGTTGGGCAGCGCTGATAAGAAAAACATCATTATTGTGGAATGCAGGTCTACTGGAATCAACTTTATTGAAGATATCGTCAATAGAGGCTACTATCCAGTTATACTCAATCCAAAATATGGAGATAGTGAAAGGGGCGATGCACGTGATGAAGCATCGAAAAATGACCTTAAACATGTTAATTATAAATTTGATTTTATTGACGAGAAGGATACCTATGAAGAGACCCTTGAACTTGTCAGGAAATATAATCCTCTTTTGGTTCTTCCAGGAAACGAAAAGGGAGTAAGACTTGCAAGCAGATTAGCGAATGACTTGAACTTGATATGCAATGATATAAAAAATCTTGATGCAATGACCTATAAAGATGAAATGCAAAAAAGAATTGCTGAATATGGCCTTCGCTCAATCAGAGGAAAAGTTGTTAAGTCAATTGAAGAGGCAATAGAATTTTACGATAATGAAAACCTAAAGCAAGTCGTATTGAAGCCAAAATACAGCTCCGGTTCAACTAGCGTGAGAATGTGTGCCAACAAAGAAGAAATGATAAACACATTAAAAGACACATTTCACAAATTCAATTCATTTGGAGAAGCCCTATCAGAGATTCTGGTTCAGGAACGTATCGTCGGGGATGAATACATTGTAAATACAGTATCCTGTGCCGGAGAACACCGCGTAACATTAGTATGGAAATACCATAAAATACAGACAGCAGACGGAGCCATGGTATATGATACCTGTGAAAGCGTAAATGAATTAAATCTTGGCGAAGCTGAAATGATAGAATATGCCTATGATGTAGCAGATGCCCTTGGAATCGAATACGGACCTGTGCACGGTGAATACATGATTGATGAAAATGGACCTGTCCTCATTGAAGTGAACTGCCGCCCATGCGGAGGACACATGTCTACAAAATTCCTGGACAAGATTTCAGGACAGCACGAAACAGACAGCATACTGGACGCATATCTTAAACCAGCCAGATTCCAAGAAGAGCTTAAAAGGAAATACGAGTTATACAATTACGGAGCCTTGAAATTCTTCATCGTGCCGAAGGATATGGTGGCCACATCCACACCGATGAAAAACATCAGCATTGAATTAAAGAGCCATGTTGAAACTGCAATGGACAACCTTGATGAAACAGATAAAAAAACATACTTCAAGACAGATGACGTGAGCAGCGCCTGCGGCATTGTTTATTTGGTTCATGACGATTATAGCGTTATCCAAGACAACATCAACTATTTAAGAAACATTGAAAAGCACGCATTTTCATTAGTTTTAAGCGATGAATCCGACAAGGGAGATGTTAAGGAACCAATTGACATTGATAAATTCAGGCAATTAATTGAAAAAAGCGACATTTACGGAACTGGACTTTTCATAACAGATGAATATTTCGAAGATATTGACATACTTCAGGTCTCTCCGGACAGCCTAAACGATATTGGAAGCGAATTCGATTATGTAATCCTTAATCTAAATGAAAGCATGGTTAAAAACGACACAGAAACCCTCATAAAAATCTTATTAAGCAGCATTGAAAAAGTAAAAACAAGCGGAACAATCATAATTCCAAAATCAACCTACCAACACTTCAACAGTGGAAGAAAAGGCGTAGAAGCATTGATAAAACTGCTTGACCTTAAAATCGAACTGCCACCATACAAAATCAAAAACACAATTGTAGCATCAAAAAGATAGCTGCAATACCCTATTTTTTTAACACCATCCTTTAACTGCACTAATAGATAATCTTTGCAATAAATCAATGAGATAGTAAACATATCAATAAATTAAAGATAATACTCTCAATATTTAATGTAATAATTAGATTTAAATTAAATATATTATAGATATAGGAATCATGTTAAACAGAAAAAGGGAAAGTATTGTTATTGTAGAATGCAGGTCTACAGGAATTAATTTTATTGAGGATATTGTCAATAGAGGCTACCGCCCTGTTGTGCTCACTCCGAAATACGCAGATAGCGAAAGGGGAGATGCACGTAAGGAAACATCAGAAGATGACCTTAAAAGTATTAAGTATGATTTTGATTCTATTGATGAACAGGACACCTATGAAGAGACCCTTGAACTTGTCAGGAAATTCAATCCTATTTTGGTTCTTCCAGGAAACGAAAAGGGAGTAAGGCTTGCAAGCAGATTGGCGAATGACTTGAACTTGATATGCAATGATTTAAAGAATCTCGATGCAATGACCTATAAAGACGAAATGCAAAAAAGAATTGCTGAATATGGCCTTCGCTCAATCAAAGGAAAGGTCGTTAAGTCAATTGAAGAGGCAATAGAATTTTACGATAACGAAAACCTAAAGCAAGTCGTCCTAAAACCAATATACAGCTCATGTTCAGCAAGTGTCCGAATGTGTACCAACAAAGAGGAAATGATAACCACACTAAAAGAATTATTTAAAGAATACAATGTCTATGGAGATCTTTTATCAGAGATTCTGGTTCAGGAACGCATCAACGGAGACGAATACATTGTAAATACAGTTTCCTGTGCTGGAGAACACAGGGTAACATTAGTATGGAAATACCATAAAATACAGACAGCAGACGGGGCTATAATATACGATACCGCTGAAAGCGTAAATGAATTAAATATTGGCGAAGCTGAAATGATAGAATACGCCTATGATGTAGCAGATGCTCTTGGAATCGAATATGGGCCTGTACACGGCGAATACATGATTGATGAGAAGGGACCTGTCCTCATTGAAGTAAACTGTCGTCCATGCGGAGCGCACATGTCTGCAAAATTCCTGGACAAGATTTCAGGACAGCACGAAACAGACAGCATATTGGATGCATATCTAAATCCGAAACGCTTCCATGAAAAACTTAAAAAGAAATATGAGTTATACAATTACGGAGCTTTGAAATTATTCATCGTGCCGAAGGATATGGTGGCCACATCCACACCGATGAAAAACATCAGCGTTAAATTAAAAAGCCATGTTGAAACTGCAATGGACAATCTCGATGAAACAGATAAAAAAACATACTTCAAAACAATTGATTTAGACAGTTCCTGCGGCATTGTTTATTTGGCTCATGAAGATTATAGTGTAATCCAAGACAACATCAACTATTTAAGAAACATTGAAAAACACGCATTTTCATTAGTTTTAAGCGATGAATCCAACAAAGGAGAAGTTAATGAACCAATTGACATTGATAAATTCAGGCAATTAATTGAAAAAAGCGACATCTACGGAACCGGACTTTTCATAACAGATGAATATTTCGAAGATATTGACATACTTCAGGTCTCTCCGGACAGCTTAAACGATATTGGAAGCGAATTCGATTATGTAATCCTTAATCTAAATGAAAGCATGGTTGAAAACAACACAGAAACCCTCATAAAAATCTTATTAAGCAGCATTGAAAAAGTAAAAACAAGCGGAACAATCATAATTCCAAAATCAACCTACCAACACTTCAAAAGTGGTAGAAAAGGTATAGAAGCATTGATAAAACTGCTTGACCTTAAAATCGAACTGCCACCATACAAAATTAAAAACACAATTGTAGCATCAAAAAGATAGCTACAATCATTTCTATTTTTTTATGACCTTATTCCATGCAGATTAATTTTTTGAAGCGATGACCATATTTTTCAGATTATGTAAAGGCAACTCCAATTTCAAATCGAAAACCTTAATAAGAGCTTCAGCACCAATACGGCCATGAGGAATGAATTGATAAGTACTTTCGGGAATGAAAATTATTCCTCCCACCTTGACCCTGTCAATTATCCTTAAGAACAGGTATGCAATCATGTCATCTTTTAAATCAACCAGACTTTTATTCAGATTAACGACGACACAGTTAAACTCTCCCTTAACCTCATCAAGGTCATCAGGAGAAACCTGCAGTACATTATCCACATCAAAACGTTGATCAGTTACAAAAAGAGTAGACCCTAGGCCTCTAACCCTCTCTAGAGTTGATTTAACCTCATCTAATGCTTCATCATCATCGACAATGATTTTTTTATCAGAACCTTCACTTAAAACCAAATCAAAAGCATATTTTTCAACGCTTCTCAAAAAGTCGAGGTCTTTCTGGAGCACATAGCCGTCTTCATGAACCAAATAAACTGTTCCTCCAGTTGTTTCGAAGTCCTGTGTTTTTACAAACAGTTGTGTATCTCCATTAATTTCCTGAGTGGTTTTGTAATGACTTTTTAGCCTATTACTGATATATTTCATTGGAGAAGACTGAGCAAGAATATCTTTTGGGACAATGAACAATTTCAAAGATCCATGAGCATATAACTTATATCCCCTATCACGTTCGTAAAAAAAGTTTTCAGGGTTCAAATAGGCATCAAGAATGCTGTCGGTTTCATGCTGACCGGAAATCCTATCCAGATACTCCGCATCCATGTTTCCTCCAGCTGGACGGCAGTTAACCTCAATCAAAACAGGGCCTTTTTCATCAACCATATACTCACCATGAACCGGACCATACCTTATGCCCAATGCATCAGCAACATCATAAGCATATTCAACTATTTCCGCTTCACCTAGACCCAATTCATAAACAGTGTTAATGGAATCATAAATGTGTCCTCCTTCGGCTGTTTTAACCTTATTGTACTTCCACATAAGAGTTACACGATGATTGCCATCACATGAAACGGTATTGACAAAATACTCCTCACCATTAATGCGCTCCTGAACAACCATTTCTGTGACCTCCTCCCCGTACATGTTTACATCGTTAAACCGTTCAGTAAGGGATTTAATCATTTCCTCCTTGTTCAGACATATTCTCACACCAACTGATCCTGCACTATATACAGGCTTTACAACAACTTCATCAAAGCCGGATTCATCATAATACTCAATAGCTTCTTCAACAGACTTGACAACACGGCCCCTGATATGCCTAAGACCGCTTTCAGCAATTTTTTCCTGCATCTTATCCTTGAAAGTCATGGCATCGAGATTTTCAATAGGATTGCATTTAAGGCCTAAATCATTTGCCAATCTGGTAGCATAGATAACACCATATTCGGCACCAGCAAGAACAAGTAAGGGGTCATATTCACGAATCATTTCAAGAGTCTCTTCATAAGTATCCTTTACATGAACCAAATCATAGTCCACATCAATTTTAGAATATGCCTCCTTAAACATAGCGTCATATCCTACATTGTCCTCATTATCCAAAACGTCCATATCCAAGATTACAGGACGAAAATTCCTATTTGCAATATCCCTAATAAAATTAAATCCTGTTGATACAGGTTCCACAACAACAATATTTCTCATGTATACCCCTTCTTATTATACAATATAATTTATAAATTCTATAGTATAAAATTTATGA
Source organism: Methanobrevibacter sp. YE315 (assembly GCF_001548675.1). Taxonomy (NCBI): domain Archaea; kingdom Methanobacteriati; phylum Methanobacteriota; class Methanobacteria; order Methanobacteriales; family Methanobacteriaceae; genus Methanobrevibacter; species Methanobrevibacter sp. YE315. The sequence goes on along the minus strand of NZ_CP010834.1, from coordinate 1,010,929 downwards.
AAAATATGTTACCTTTTTGAAGCTATAACCATTCTTTTCAAGTTATGCAGTGGCAATTCCAATTTCAAATCGAGTACCTTGATTAAAGCCTCAGTACCTATTCTTCCACGAGGAATGCATTGATAAGTACTTTCAGGAATGAAGATTAATCCTCCCACTTTGACCTTGTCAATTATCCTTAAGAACAGGTATGCAATCAGGTCATCTTTTAAATCCAGGAGACTTTTATTCAGATTAACGACGACACAGTTAAACTCTCCCTTTACATCATCAATGTCATCAGGAGAAACCTGCAGTACATTTTCGATATCCAAAACTTGCTCAGTAACAAAAAGAGTAGAACCAAGAGCTTTGACTCTATCCAAAGTTGAATAAACATCATCCAACGCTTTATTTTCGTCGATAGTGATTTTTTTATCAGAACCTTCACTTAAAACCAAATCAAAGGCGTATCTTTCAATGCTTCGCAAGAAATTAAGGTCTTGCTGGAGCACATAGCCGTCTTCATGGACCAAATAAACGGTTCCTCCAGTTGTTTCAAAGTCCTGTGTTTTGACAAATAATTTTCTATCATCAATCATATCTTGTGATGTTTTGTAATGGCTTTTCAGCCTATTGCTGATATATTTCATTGGAGAGGACTCAGCAAGAATATCTTTTGGGACAATGAACAATTTCAAAGACCCATGAGCATATAACTTATATCCCCTATCACGTTCGTAAAAAAAGTTTTCAGGGTTTAGATAAGCATCAAGAATGCTGTCGGTTTCATGCTGACCGGAAATCCTATCCAGATATTCAGCATCCATGTTTCCTCCAGACGGGCGGCAGTTAACCTCAATCAAAACAGGGCCCTTTTCATCGACCATATACTCACCATGAACTGCACCATACTTAATACCCAATGCATCAGCAACATCATAAGCATATTCAACTATTTCCGCTTCACCTAGACCCAATTCATTAACAGTATCAATAGAATCGTAGATATGTCCTCCTTCAGCGGTTTTTACTTTAGTATACTTCCACATAAGAGTTACACGATGATTGCCATCACAAGAAACGGTATTGACAAAATATTCCTCACCGTTGATGCGTTCCTGAACAACCATTTCTGTAATCTTATCTCCATACATGTTTATTTCATTAAATAGATAATTAAGGGAATTGATCATTTCCTCTTTATTTAAGCATATTCTAACGCCCACAGAGCCTGCACTATATATCGGCTTTACAACAACTTCGCTGAAGCCTGATTCATCATAATATTCAATAGCTTCTTCAACAGACTTGACAACACGGCCCCTGATATGTCTAAGACCGCTTTCAGCAATTTTTTCCTGCATCTTATCCTTATAAGTTATTGCATCAAGATTTTCAATGGGATTGCATTTAAGACCTAAATCATTTGCCAATTTGGTAGCTATTCTAACGCCTCTTTCAGCGGCGGGAATAACCAATAAAGGGTCATATTCCCTAATCATCTCAAGAGTTTCTTCATAAGTGTCTTTTTCTTGAATCATCTCAAAATCAGCGTCAATTGAAGCAATACACGCATTGACCATTTTTTTATATTCCATATGTTCTTCATCATCAATTACGTTTAATTCTAAACCAATAGGATTATAGTTTCTATTGATTACATCCTGAATAAAATTAATTCCTGTTGAAGCAGGATCAACAATAACAATATTTCTCATATTCTATCCTCCATATCCAGAAGTTTGTATGATGCAAAATAAATATAACAAAGTCCTTTAAACCTTTCGGAGTTGATTTGACATAATCTAATGTCTTATCATCATCAGTGATAATTATTTTATCATAACCCTTACTTAAAACTAACTCAAATGCATATCTTCAAGGATGCATAAGAAATCCAAATCCTTTTGATGGATAGACATCTCAATGAATCATATAATCACTTCCATTGGTTGTTTTATTCCTTTGTTTTGACAAATCGTGCTGAATGACAGTTATTTCATGGGAAGTTTTGTAAATGGCTTTTTAACTATATTTCCCATATTATTTCCTCTTAAATATAGAATACAGTTAAAATATGAATTTCCCAATCAGATTAATCAATTTAATTTAGCCTGAATTCAAAATCCAATTATTCTAAAAAAAGTAATATTTAAAATAATGTAGAATAAAAATAAACACAGATAAGTAAGGAAAAATTTACATGGCAAATATAATAGAAAAATGGACTCAAACTAGCTTGATATTGAAAATAGTTATCGGCATAATTATTGGAACAATATTAGGAATCTTTTTACCAAAATTGTCAGCGATAGGACTGTTAGGGACATTATTTGTAAGCGCTCTTAAAGCTATTGCTCCCATTCTAGTATTCGTACTGGTAACCTCAGCCATATCAAAGGCAAAGACAGGAATCGGATCCAGATTCAAAACTGTAATTTACCTTTATTTCTTCAGTACCTTTTTTGCGGCGCTAGTGGCTATTATCGGCAGTTATCTGTTCCCGGTATCCATACCTCTTTCAAACGTGGCAAGTGCCAGCGTTGCAGCTCCTGAGGGCCTTTATGAAATTATTTCAAATATGCTTTTAAAGATATTCGAAAATCCCCTGCATTCACTTGTTGAAGGGGATTATTTATCAATCCTATTCTGGTCCATTGTTATAGGAGCGGCTTTAAATAGTGTTGCAAATGACACCACCAAAGATGTTTTAAGCGACATTGCCGATGCCATTACTAAAGTAGTATGGTCAATAATACAATTCGCCCCTATAGGAATCTTAGGTTTAGTATTCACATCAGTTTCACAAAGCGGCATCGGAATCTTTACACAGTACGGCGAGTTGATTCTGCTTTTAGTCGGATGCATTGCTTTTGTTATGTTTATAGTAAATCCAATGCTTACCTTCATTACATTAAAGCGAAATCCATATCCTTTAGTGTTCACATGCCTTAAGGAAAGCGGCCTTACAGCATTCTTCTCAAGAAGTTCAGCGGCAAACATTCCCGTCAACATGAACCTTTGTGAAAGATTAGGCCTTGACAAGGATTTCTATTCAATCAGCATTCCTCTAGGCTCAACAATAAATACTGGTGGAGCGGCCATAACAATAACTGTAATGAGTCTTGCCGTGTGCCACACATTAGGAATTCAGGTGGCATTGCCATTGACACTCATACTATGCCTAATTTCAATTTTAGGTGCATGTGGAGCGTCAGGTATTGCAGGAGGGTCACTGCTTCTGGTTCCAATGGCATGTTCATTGTTTGGAATCAGCAATGATATAGCTATGCAGGCTGTTGCAGTCGGATTCATCATCGGAGTTATTCAGGATTCATGTGAAACAGCCCTAAATTCATCAGGAGATGCACTGTTTTCAGCTACAGCAGAATATCGGGACAGGGAAAAAAACGGAGAGCCTGTTAACTATTTGGGAGAATTTGCCAAAGATTAAAAATCAACTTTTTTGATACCTATATTTAAAAAAATATCTATAAATTCGCCGATAAACAACAAAAAATATTGCACCCTCGCTTTGCGCAATTCATCAACGAATTAAAATAAGTCTGAGCATTCTTGCACCATTATATAGAATCATCATTATTTAATGCGTTCACCATGATAATATGACATTTTCAAAGAGGTATTATCTGGAAGCCAGCTTCCCCCATCAAAATCAGGGTCATAACCACAGTTTTCACAGTAAGGCTCATTGTCCGCAAGTACGGATCTGCAGCTTGGACAAATCTTCATATCACTTTTCCTCCCATCAATTATCTTGTATTAATCCTGTTAATAATTGTGTTACAATAACTTAAATCCTTTTCCATGTAAGATTATAAGGAAATAAAGTTGATTAGAACTTCACCAAGGGTTTCCAGATTTAATGTGACATATAATGTAAATTGGTTAGGTTGGTCCCGTTTATAGTCAAAATCAATAATCATTGTTTTACCATCTTTAAAGCAGTTTATTGTCAGTATGCACAAAGTCTCATTATTTCTATCTGTGATGATGATCTTTCCATCAGGACCTATTTCCTCTGTCCATTTGATATTGTACAAAGATAACACAATGCACTGATTTTTTGAAGTCTTGTAAGTTCCTAGCTTAAAGTCTAATCTGACCTTTACTTTTTTAACTGCTTTTTCATTGCTGTTTTTGAAAGTAGCTGGGTATTTTTTAATATTTTTAGCATTATTGTATGATTTTTCATTTGGAAGAATTTTTGCTTTTTGCTTGTTGACAGTTATCTCAACTGCTTTTGATGCAGGATTATAATTAACATCACCATCAAATCTAATTTCAAGGCTCTTAATACCTGATTCTTTTAGTATTTTTGGAGTTAATTCTATAGAAGCTATGCCTTCCGCGTCAGTGGTTGCATATCCGATATCTTTGCCGTCCAATATAAATTCCACTTTTTTGCCACTGACAGGATTTCCATTTGCATCCTTCAGTTCAATTGAGTATGTTCCTCCATAATCAACTGTGTATGCTTTGTTTGTAGCAGCAATATCAGTATCCTGCTTTAAGACACTGAATTCGACCGGTGCAGTTGAGATATATTCATTACCGTCATATGTAACATTGACAGTATAGTTTCCGGCATCCAATCCCGGAATCTCAATTGTACCGATTCCATCGGAAACATCTGCGCTGTAGGTTTTGCCATTAACTACAACAGAGATTTTACCGTCATTGAATGGAACATTTTTTTCATAAGTTACGTTTGCAATAATCCTTACGTTTTCTCCATATGTAATATTGCTAGCATTTAAAATTAGATTTCCTAAACGTAATTGTCTTAGGTCTTCAGGGGTTACATTATTCAATGTAAGTGTTGCATTATCTTTCAGGCTGATATAATTTGTTCCCAAAGTTGCAGTATTATCTCCAAATTGGGAATTGCTGATTGTCAGGTTTCCGTAATTAATAATAGCTCCACCGTCTTCAGCATCATTATCATTGAAGATACATGAATCAAAATAAACATTTGCAACATCCAAATAGATTGCCCCACCATTTTTTGCATGATTGTTCTCGAAAAATGAATCTTCAAACTGCACGCTGTAGTTAGTTACAAGATAAACGGCTCCGCCATATCTTTGCGCAGTATTGTTAATAAAATCAGCGCTGATGGTGAGATTTTGGATTTTGTAATCCCTTGAGTTAATATATGGGTAAATTGAAATAGCTCCTCCGAAAATAGTGGCAGTATTATTTATAAAAGCCCCTTCTATAGTGGTATTTATCACGTCCATCATAAAATTAAGCGCAGAACCCTTTTGCCCCCTATTATTAATGAAAATGCATGAAAAATAATTGTTAATGGACGTTTCTATGGATAGGATACCTCCATAACGGGCTGAATTATTTATAAATGTGGCATTGAACGTATTATCGATACATATGCTTAACAATACTGCTGCTTCACGATTATTTTCAAAATAACCGCTAACTGTATTGTTGTAAAAAGTACCATATACTTCAAATGCGGCACTAGGAAAATGATATACATAGTTATTGCTGAAATTGGCTGCAAATATTGTATTATTTACGTCCCAGTCAAAAACTATGCCTCCACCTGATCCCTCTACAATATAATTGTTCAGGAAGTTTCCATAAAATTTATTATCAGAAGTATGATTGGTGAAATGGATTGCACCGCCATAATAGCCGTTTCCTTTATTTTCGCAAAAATCAGCTGAAAATGTGTTATAATTAGCAATTCCATTTACAAGAATAGCTCCGCCATTGCTTTTTACTTCATTGCGAATATATGAGCCTGTAAAAGTATTGTTGATGATTTTATCATTGAAATATATTGCACCTCCAAGTCGGGCATTGTTTTCAATGAAGCTGGCATTTATCTTACTGTCCTTTAATCCGTTAGCAAAATAGATTGCACCACCATTTTCATCAGACATTCCATGAGTAAAAGTCAATCCATCTATATTAAATGAACTGGATGAAATACTAAAAATCTGATAGGTGCCCTCACCATCAAATATCACATCGCCCTCACCAAGCTTAATGAGGTTTAATGATTTGTCGATGCTCAAATTTACATTGAGTCCAGAACCGCTATAGGTTCCTGGTGCAATATATATTGTGTTGCCATCTTTTGAGTGAGTTATAGCACTATTCAAGTTGTTAAATGGCGCATCACGTGAACCGTCACCGCCTTCACTGCTGCTTGCATCAACATACCATTCGTTTGAGGATGTCAGTTCACCGCCATCAGGGATAATGGAATCCTTCAAATCTGCTTTATCATCAATGCTCTGTAAAGAGTTATCGCTATCGCTAGCTGAAACACACCCTATAGCCAAAAGCAATGCAACTATGCAGATTATTGAAAAATATCTTTTTTTAATAAAAAGCCCCCATACATATTAAATCTCAAAAAATTTTCCCTTAATAATAACTTTTTATTTTTTTAATTATAAATCTTATTGGAAAATTATCTGGACAATTTTTTTATGGAATACCTTGCACCGATGTAATTTAAGACTGCTGCAGCAGACCTTCCAGCAACAAAACCTAACCAAATACCTGTCAAACCATAATTCAATACAAATGCAAAAAAGATAGTGGCCGGAACAGTGAATATGATTTCATAAATTAATGTCCAGGCAAAACTGATTATTCCTTTACCTAATCCCTGATATAAAAAAGAGGAAGGCATACCGATTCCTAAAAACGGGATGCAGAAAGATGTTATTGCAATAAATTCAACGATGCCTTCAAATAGGTTAGGGTTATTTATAGTTAATAAGAATACATAAGCCAACTGATTTTTAAAAACAATGAATAATGCACATATTACTGCTCCGAGAATAAAAGAATATAATGTACAATAAGTATGAGCCCTTTTTACATCCTTGATATTGCCTGCACCATAATGAGTTCCAATAATTGCAACCAATGCCGAACAGAATGCGGATATGGGTGACAGGCCAAGCAAATAAATCCTATAGGCGGATGAAAATATAGCAATACCCAAATCACCGGAAATCATGCCTATCAAATAGTAAAATATCATTGCGGCAAATGACAACATGAATAAAACAGCTGAAGCGGGAATTCCAGTGCTTAAAATATCCTTTGATATGCTCCAATCCCATTTGGATTTCAATATCCTTTTTACATCAATGTTTATGTAAGTATCCTTTCTGACAAAAATCCAATAGTACATAATCACTGCACTGATTAGAGAAGTAACGATTGTTGAAATTGACGCTCCTGCAGAACCCCAATTGAAGACATAGATGAATATCGGATCAAAGAGGGCATTTAATATTATACCCAAAGTGGTTGCATACATTGCCCTTTTGGTATCCCCTTCTGCACGAAGTATGCCTGAAAATCCACAGGAGAATACAAATCCGAACAGACCTAAAAACAACGGAATTGAATATGCAAATGCCTCTTCTGTTGCCTTAGAGGATGGGGAGTATAGATTTATGAAAGGACCTAAAGCCAACAATAGGCCTATTGTCAATATAATTGAAACGACTAGAAGGATTACTACAGACTGCCCGGCTACCTCATCTGGCTTTTCCCCACCATATTCCCCTCTGAAACGGGTGATTGAACTGGTAATACCGTTGGCCAGACCTGTTGCAACACCATTGATAATCATCCATAATGGAGTGACTAAACCTATGCCCGCAACTGCATTCACACCTAAGCCAACAACCCATATTCCATCAACTACATTATAAAGGGTAGTTACCAATAGTGTAACCATTATGGGGAATGAAAGCTTCAATAATGATGTCTTTGGATCTCCCGTGAGGATTTCCATATTCTTATTTGCCATGTAACACACTTTTTATCAATGAATCAGAATCAATAGTTCTTAGCGTCCAGAAGAACACTTCCATCAACCTGTTTTGCTATCTTTTTAACCTCATTCATTTTTCTGAAGACTTCATCGAACATTTTGCCCTTGAATTCCATATAGTTCATTATAACAACAGAAATTCCCATGAAACTGATTTTTTCGATTTCACCATCCCTGTTCATTGTTTCAATATATCCGTTTTTGATATCATCTTCATCATAAAAATCAAGAATCTGTTTATCGAATTTTGCGATTATGTCTTTACATATTAAATCAGCAGCCTTATAATCTTTTAAAATCATTATAAAGTCATCTCCACCGACATTACCGACAAAATCTTCAATAGAACCATACTCTTTAATTGACTCTTCAATCAAGTTGGCCAAGAAATACATGACTTGGCTTCCTTTGTACAATCCGTAATATTCATCAAACTCTTTGAAGTTATCCAAATCTAAAAATACCAATGCAAACTTGGAATTTTTAGAAATTTCAGACAACAATTTTGAACTTATAATCTTATTTCCAGGAAGGCCTGATATGTCATTAATATTCCTGTTGTATTCAAAGACTTCAATGGCATATTCAAGACGTGGTTTGAAATCGCTCATAACCAATGGTTTTAATGCAACATTCAAAACTGGAGAATCCAATTTTGGAGGTCTTTTGATTACTTCTTCATTATCAGAAACTATCAATATCGGAATTGCCAAGAAAAACAGATTCCTCTGGATAAAATCAACCAATTGGTCCAAATCAACCTTCAAACCTGTTTCATTTATTAAAATAATATAAGTGTCCCTTGTCAAATATTTCTTTAATGAATCGAAATCTGAAGTTAAATGCCTTATTTTTATTTCCAAATCATCACTAAAGGCATCATTTAACGGTTCAAAAACATCTCCTAAATCATCAATGACAACAATATTTTTATAAATCATCATATCACCCCAATTATGTGCTGTGCAATAAAATAGACCCCATTGTTTGTTTAGCCTCTTTTTTGGCAACCATCATATCCCTATAAATTTCATCAGTAGTGGAATAATCCTTAAATTCATTACTAATTGTAACAATTGACAATGTTACAAATGGGAATTTTTCCATAATTCCCTTCCTGTTTAAAACTTCTATATATCCTTTTTCCACATCTTTCTTATCATAGAAATCTTTTATATGGGCATCAAACTCTTCAATTATCTTGTTTCCAATGAATTTAGCATTTTCAAAGTCGGTAAAAATCAATACCATATCATCACCACCGACATGGCCTATGAAATCTTCAGGAACCCCATACTCATCAACCAGCTTGATGCATAATGAAGATAAGAATTCAATGACTTTGCCTGACCTGTATATTCCGAAATAATCGCAGAATGCCTTGAACTTGTCAATGTCAAGATACATTATTACAAAATCATCCTTATTTCTGAGTTTGGTTTCCATAACCTCATTTATAACAAAATTTCCCGGAAGATGGGAAACGTCATTAAGGGATTTGTTGAATTTCATGATTTTTATAAAATTAAGCAACTGATTGTGCAATGATTCAAATGAACTATTCTTATCAAAGAAAGATACATGAGGTATCTTTTCCCTATTAAAAATGGAAGTGTCAAAAGACATTACATCAATAAGAGGCAATGCACGAAGATAATCCCTAATCAAACTTACCAACCTGTTGACCTCTGTATCAAGATAGTCATAATCAACGAAGATTACATAAAAGTCCCTTCTCATATTCATTTTCAAATCGTCAATGTCGGACCTGGAAGAAATCATTTCGATTTCGCTATCTTTCAATATCTCTTCAAATTGATTAACTAACTTATTTTCATCATCATCACTTATAACCAAAATCTTATCTTTGATTTCCATTAAGAAGCACGCTCCCTTATTTTTTTAATTAAATCATTATCGCGACAGTTATCCCTGCAGTTATAGCATGGACTTTCTCAACACCATGGAGTGAGTTCATTTTTAAACAGTTTCTTATGTTCCCTCCTTATAAAGGACTTCCTATAACCCAAATCTATACAATCCCAAGGCAATTCATCACCGATTTCATATTTTGGGAAATATTTTTCCCATTCGGACATCAAGCTATTAAGACTGCTGTTCATCATAGGATCTCCAATTTCATTGCCTCTACAGGATAAAACATAATCCTTGTGAGTCTTCATTAGAATTGAAATCCAATCTGACATTTATTGAATAATTGGATAATCCACTATTTCATCAGAGAAGTCCTTGTTTAGAGATCTTCTGATACCACTCTTTCACAATAACAGTCATCTCTCTCATTTAGCATATGGTATAAAAAACTAAAACCCAATGACAATAAAACATTCTCATAATAGTCAGGATATATCAAACCAATGCGGACGTCAATATCTTCTAACTTTTTTAATATGATATTCCTTCATGAAATATACATAAATAACTATATTTTTCATATATAATAAAACTTTCAATTTTAGGAATGATTTGAAATAAAAAAAAAAAGTTTAAAATTTAAATTAAATATAATAGCTTTAAATTTGCTTAGTTAGAGCTTCGCCATATTAATCCCATTTCTTTAGCAATCCTAGAAAAACTCACACCTAACTTTGCTCTCTTGATAACATATTCATTTCCACCAGCAAGCTCATATGGATTTTTCTTAATCCTTTTTTCTAATTCCTTCCACATGTAAATTAATTGGAAACATCATTGATTTAGATTTGGAGAAATATTGTCTAAATTAAAAAAATAAAATAATAATTGAATAGTTATTCAATTATCATTGTTTCATTATAAGTTTGTGTTTTTCCTTCGCTGTCTGTAAACTCTACAGTAATTTCATGTTTGCCCAAGAATTTTTCAAGAATCTCAAAAATTACTTTAGATAAATTATCGTCTACATCACCGTCAAATACAAGCACGCCATCAATGTATACTTTTAGGTGTCCATTTGTCAGATTAACCTTAAAGAGATCCATCAATGCCTTAAGAATAACTACATTTGAACGGCAGATTACTTTCATGTCATCCGCACGGTATAATGTGTATACGTATTCTGAGTTGTAACTGGACTGTCTTGAATAGGCAGGCATGGTACTGCTTGGAGTTGGCTTAATGTCAGGAACTGACTTGTCATCAGATTCGTTGCCTTTATCCGGTGTATTATTATCATTACTTGAGTTTGATATTACAGTAATGGTGTTTGTGTATGTATCACCATTGAATGTTGTTGTTGTCATGACATAAGTGCCAGGTTCTTCGGTTATTTCGATTTTGGCAATCCCATCATTGTCAGTTCTAGCGGTAGTAGTTTTTTCACCGATGGTGAATTTAACTCTTTCGCCTGCACCGACAGGTCTGCCGTCAGCAGTTACAACCTTTACACTAAAGTAAGATCCACTATTGTAGTAAACTGTAATGTTTTCATTATCAATTATTTTTGTATCATCATCAACAGTGTATGCCTTAAGACAAACTGTACTGTCAAAATCAAGAGCGTCAATCCAATTTTCACCGTCGGCACTTACAAATGATACATTTGCAAGAAGGTGTTGTCTTGTTTGAGTTGCGATAGGAACAGAATTACTTTTAAATTCTACTTTAATCTTGTCATCGAGAATGACTGGAACGTATTTATCTAAAATGATTGTTTTGAATCCTGCATATTCGCTGGTGCCGGTTTGTGTATGAATTAGCTCATCATTAACATAGATTTTAAGTTCATAATCAACCCCGGTTTCATTGAAGTAGGTTCCAACAGCACCCAATAGTTCATAAGTTTGTGAAATGAACTCATTTGAGTAATGTGTGTAGTTTCCATCAAAATATCCCAATCCTGCAAAGTCGGTTTGATAGTTAATCGTATACGGAATGGTATTATTGAATATATATCCTACCGCTCCTGAGAATAAACCGGTCATGTTCTCCAGATATAAAAATGACATATCATAATAAGACAAGTAGATAAAGCCTCCATCTCCAGTTCCAGTTCCCCAACTGTTTTTACAAATCCATGCGCCGTCTCCTGGAGGAGTAATGATAAAGTTATCCTTTGAATAATTATCATCCCATCCAACAACATCAATCAAATGGTTTGCACTGTGTGATTCATTATAATAACATGCTCCATTTTCCGAATTGAAATATGGCTCTGTATCACCGTGTGCACCGTATATGATGGCAAGAGCTCCATAGTTGAGTATTGCTTTTTTAAGTTCGATATCAGTTGTATCTGTTCTTCCCGGAATAACGATCACATCTTGAACATGAATTGTCTCGTCATCATCAAAAATCAATTCAGATATTTTGCCCATTTCATCATAAGGGTCTATTTCGCTGCTTTGAAGTCCTAACCAACTTAATAAATATCCTGGGGCACTGAATACATATCCCCCTTCAATCATGGCTGTACTTCCATATTTTGAATATATCAATTCCATATTCTGCATGTTATTTGGTGAGAATAAATGTTGAACTCCTGTTGCTTTAAGCAATGCTGATTCAAGTGCACCTACTGAACCAACTGCCCAGCAAGCTCCGTTATTTCCTTGATTATAAACATTTCCTGCCCATCCCCAATCACGCAAATCGAATTTGGATGGAATGCCATCCACATCTATTGTATTGTTGACCAGCTCAATAGGCATTGCATATCTTGCAACAAAATATTCATATTCGGTATTGTTTGTAGACAGTTCATCATTAAGAAATGTTGTATTCATATCTTTTAAATCACTGAAAAATCCAACAACGCTTACACCGGAATTATTGAATAATGAATCTTCAAAAATCATATTTGCATCATATGCATAGATTGTGTGTGCAGTGTTTTTTATGGCGGAATATGTAACCTTATTGCCAATTAATTTAGAATTTGAAATGGTCAAATTCCCTTCATCGAAAAATATTGCTCCAGCTTGATAGTCTGCAACGTTATTGGTTAAAGTGGAATTGGAAATATTCAAATTAGTACAGGAAGTATAAATTGCGCCACCGGAACTGGTTGCCTTGTTGTTCATGAAAGTTGAATCAGCAATATTTAAATTACCGTAGAGGTGGAGGATAGCTCCTCCAAAATTACTGCTACAATTTTTGAAAGTTGAGTTAATAATATCCAATGTTAAATTTTCATACAGAGCCCCATAAGCTAGCATTCCTAAAGAATCAAAGAACACTGCGCCGGCATCTTTTGTGGAAGATGTATTTTCAAATATGCAATTTTCTATTAAAAATAAAGGAGTTTGATTAAAATCGGCAATATGTGGAAATTTAAATCCTATCGCTCCTGAAGATAAGTCTGAACTCAGATTAATGAATTTTGAATTTCTAATTACCCACTGAAGTCCTTCACAATAGATTGCTGGTGCATATCTAGCAGATGAATTGGTGAAGGTTGCATTATTTACATACAAATTGCAACCATAAGGAACTAAAATCCTACCATAATCTACTCTTCCTCCTAAAAATGTAGAATCCTCAACTGAAACGCTACTAATTAATGCTCCCACGATATCTGCTTTATGTTTGGTGGTGGAATAGAATGAACAATTTTTTACAGTTAAATTAGAGCCCACTATTTTAATTAAAGTTTGATTTCCATCAGTTCCATTATCTATAAATTTAACATTATTCAAATTAACGGTTGTACCCATTCCATTTATCCAGGACTCATTACAATTTATAAATGTTAAGTCTTTAATTGTAATATTTCCTCCAAATATCATGAATCCGGATATCCGATTTTTTCCGTCAATAAAATGATTATTCCCATTTATGGTAAAATCGAAGCCTCCAATCATTAAATCAAATGGTGTCATATTAGAGTCTGTCTCTTCATTATATGCATAATCATCGCTTATATTAAATTCAGATACATTGTCATAATATGTTGGCAAATCATTCTCCAGATCTTTAAAAGATTTAGGTGAATTTGAAGGCAAATCTGAATCAGCAATGACAATTCCATTCTCATCATCAATTGATTGAGCCGTATCGTTTATATCCTGTGCACTTATAGTTCCCATTGAAAAAATAAATATCAAAATTAGTATTGTGCATATCAAATGTTTTTTCATTTAATCTCCCTCCATCAAACTAAATAATTAATTTCCATCATTCATTTAAATGATTTATAATGCCTATAATTCCTAAAATAAAGGTTGCTAACTAACCTAAAACTGCAATCAAAGGCATGTCAAATAAAATTGGTCCCCTATTAATGGTCATCACTATAGAAAAACTCATTAAAAGTGCTGCAATAATCACAACCAATGAAAACTTGCTTAGGGTCAAGTCTGTCAATTTCAAACCTAAGTTCATCTCCCCATCATTCATTTTATGAATAGTATTTGCCAAAACCGTATTTTCGCATTGCGGAGGTTATTTCACGGATGCGATTTTTCATTTCCTTTTCCATTTAAATCAAATGAAAACTTTTGATTAATTAAAGGTGCTGTAATAATTGCAGATATTGCCAATTATTTACAGTTTTAAGTTTGATGTGGATTGTATTTAAATATTTTGATTTTTTTTAGATTTTTATTCAATATTTAATTAATTAAATAAACAAATAGTTATAAATTTAAAGGAATTATTTAAAATAATTAAAAATTTTTAAAATAATTTTTTAAATTTTAAATTGAGCTAATCCTCGACAAAAATTATCTAAAAAATAAATAAAATCATGTAAATGGTTTTGAAAAATATCACTTTGTAAACAATTTATAATAAAAAAGTTATAAAATTTAGTAAATTTAAAAAATATTCGACAGTTTAATAAATTTTAGCTTCATGCAGCTGTAATCATTTTCTTTATAGGAATTTCATTTAAAAAAAAATAGTATGTTAAAAATATTATACAGAATAATAAAAAAGAATCATAAAAAATTACTAAATTTACATTATTAGTTATACCATTAGTTATTTTAGAGGGAATCCTATGTTCTAGTTAGAGCTTCGCCATGTGTTTCCGCAATTGGCGCATCTGATAAAGTTTGTTGGTGCTTCATCTGCTGAACGGGTCTGCACTGTCCACCAGTAGCCTTTTGTTCCTCCGCATTTGTAGCAGGTTATTGTTGTAGTCGGCAGGGCAACATTATTCCTATCAGTTACAATCACTTTTGCCTCGGGATTGGTTTCGCCTTCCATGTGATACTGCTCCTCCAAATCCTCCTTTTTAAGAGATTTTTCATAACCGCATCTACATTTAATCTTGCCTTTATCAGGCATTAACATCTTACCGCAATTAGGACAGAATTCCATATTATTAAACACCATTAAAAATTCGTAAGTATTAATTTAGTAAAACAAGTAAATAAAATAATCGGTTGAAAAAAAGTTTAAAAAAAAGTTTGTATGTGAAAGGGTCAACCTTCCACCATTATCAGCTTGCCCGTAGCAGGGTCCTTGTATACCTTACCCATTTCAGTATAACCCTGACCTGTACTGTTTGAAGTGTCCGGGGTTTCATTCAACTGCTGACCTTGGTCCACTTCTGTCATCTTCTGCTGCATTTGGTCATGTATGTTCTGTGTAGGGTCAATCATCGCCTGCATGTTCCAGCTTATGATAACAAAAACAAGAAAACCAACAGCAATAACAAGCATTGCATCTACAAGGTTGGATGTACCTGCCATCGGGTCTTCTTCGACTCTTTTTGATCTTCTTCTACCATTTTTTCTTACCATAAAATCACTAACTGTTCATTCTATCCAAGACAGCATCGATTAAAGCATCTAAATCAGATAAATAACGATCATACCATCCGGATCTAATTTTTCCTATAACATAACATAATGCACCGGAACCGATACCAACAATAGTTGTGTTGAAAGCAACGGTTAGGGAACTTGCAAGAGTGTTAATGTCACCTGCACCCAAAGCGGCAAGTCCAGGACCCATAGGAATCAATGTACCCATTAACCCTAAGGTCGGTCCGATACGAGTAATAATATCTGTTTTCTGCAATGTATCCATAGTCTTTTCTTCTTCAAACTCGAAGAGTTTACGAGCCAAGGCTTCTCTTGAAGATTGGCCTAATGCTTCAGAAGATGCGATTTCGTTTAAGACCTTCTTTTGAGATTTCGGAATTTTTGCTGAAGAAATCACATTTTTCAATGCATCAACAGATTCAGCTGCATTAATATCATAAATCAAGTCTCTAATAGTTCCAACAGGGACTTTTTTCCTTGAAGTATATTCTGCAATAGCTCCACCCAAAGTAATAATTGATATAATTACAATTATAAGCAAAATAATCAATACGGGGATTGTTAAACTTTGTGAGATTACATCAAGAGAACCTGTTAAGAATTCTCCACCAGGAATATTTAAAGCCATAATTTTTCACCTAAATTTATTCTAGAATACTTCTACCTCTTTTATTTAAAATCATACCGCCAAAAATTAAAATAGCAAATGCTATAACAACCATAAGTATGTCTTGAGGAGAACCAATAGTAATAGGACTTGTGGTTTTTGTCAAAGCTCCTGCAATGTTTGGAATGACAATTGCTGAAAGCAGGAAATATGCTCCCAATAAAAGCATGAAATTGCCCAAAACAATAGGATAAGGATGATCAATGTACTTAACTATTGTATTTGATGCGAAATAGGTTACAATCATTACAGCAACCAACGCTGCAGCGGCATACCAGCTTAAGTTAAGTGAACTGACGCCTATTGTTGGTGCAACAACCAAAACACTTGCAATAATTGAACCGAAACAGCATGGACAAGGAGCAATAATGGCCAGAGAAGTCGCAGTTGACGTATTCTTATCATGTATTTTCCATTCCCTTATTGTAAACAAACCTGCAACAATCATGATTGAAGCCATAATAATGTAGAATATTGAATTATAACTGTAGATTGCCTGTATCAGCTGGTCAGCGAACAATGAAGCAATTGCAGATATAATAACTACACCTCCACCATATGCAATGCAGATTACCGCAAACAATTTCTTTGGCAAATTAGCCAAGCCTGATGCCAGGCCAATCTTGACACCGAAAACAAGAACAGATGCAAAAATACCAACTTGCCATAAAACACTCATCATATCCATATTAATTTCTCCATAATCAAATAAAACTTAATAAATTACAATTTTATATTACTTTAACAAAGTATATAAATTTTTTAATGCCGATGTGCAATAATGCGAACATCAATAATATATTACAATTTCATGATTTAAATATTAATGCCCCATGTTTGAGGGTAACTTTTAAGGTATGCAAAAACCAAATAAATTATATTAACATAAAATGAGGCTAAAAATGTTTTGGAATGAAAAGATTGAAACTATGTCAAGAGAAGATCTTGAAGAATTGCAATTAAAGAAGCTTCAGGCTATCGTTAAAAGAGCATTTGATAAAATACCTTATTACAACAAAAGATATAGCGAAGCTGAAGTTTATCCGGAAGACATTGAAACTTTAAAAGATATAGAAAAACTTCCATTTATAACAAAAGATGACCTGAGGGAAAGCTACCCATTCGGACTTTTTGCAGTGGACATCAAGGAAATCAAAGAATTGCATTCCTCATCAGGTACCACAGGAAAACCTGTAGTCTCAGGATATACCCAAAAGGACCTGGATACATGGGCAGAGACAATTGCACGTGGACTTACCATGATGGGCATTGGCGAAGATGATATCCTGCAGAACACCCACGGATACGGAATGTTTACCGGAGGATTCGGAGTTCACTACGGTTCCCACAAAGTCGGAGCAGCAATCATTCCAATCTCCACAGGACAAACCAGAAGGCAAATCGAAATAATGAGCGATTTTGGAACAACAGGATTGATCTTTACCCCTTCATACGGTATCCACCTGGGAGAAGTCGCCCTTGAAGATGGAATTGACCCTAAAGAGTTAGGGATTAAAGCCATTGGATTCGGAGCTGAAATGTGGACAGAAGAAATCAGACAAAAAGTGGAAGAGATTTTCGGTGCAAAAGCATACAACATCTACGGCCTAACAGAACTAATGGGACCTGGTGTAGGTATCGAATGTGAAGCCCAAAACGGCCTGCACATTGCAGAAGACATCTACTATCCCGAAATCATCGATTCAAATACCGGCAAAACCCTACCAGAAAACACCCCTGGAGAACTTGTCTTAACCAACTTGGAAAGAGAAGGAATGCCGGTCATAAGATTCAGAACAAAAGACTTGACCAAAATCACCTATGAAAAATGCAGCTGCGGAAGAACACACGCAAGAATGAGCAGAATAACCGGCAGATCTGACGACATGATTAAAGTTAAGGGAGTAGCCATTTTCCCATCACAAATAGAAAAAGCATTGCTAAGAGTTGGCGATGTAGAGCCTCATTATATGATAATAGTTTCAAGACCTGGAACACTTGATGAAATTGAAGTGAAAGTGGAAGCATCCCATGACATTTTCTTTGACGGTGTAAAAGAAATGATGGCAATCCAAGATAAAATCGGCAAATCAATTGAAAACGAAACAGGCATTAGAGTGAAAGTAACACTTGTAGAACCAAAAACATTGCCAAGATTTGAAGGAAAAGCAAAAAGAGTAATTGATGAGAGAAACTTACATTAGGTGATGAACATGAGAATCAAACAATTATCAATATTTTTACAGAATAGAATGGGAAGCCTATCCAAACCTCTGGAAGTACTTTCAGAAAATGACGTGAACATTAGGGCAATGTGCATGGCGGACACTTCCGAATTCGGTATCTTAAGACTTGTTGTCGATGACCCTGAAAAAGGAAGGGAAGTTTTGGAAGAAAACAATTTCCTTGTAAAAATCACAGAAATCATTGGTGTTGAAATGAATGATGCACCCGGAGGCCTTACATCAGTTTTAAAAGTCATTAAAGACAATGAAATTGATTTGGAATATTTATATGCTTTTACACATGACAAAGAAAACAAAGCCATTTTATTATTGCATGCAGATGAAATCGAAAGGCTATCCGATGTATTAAAAGACAACAACATACCTATTGTTCCATCCGAAGAAGTTTACAATTTATAACTTCTTTACCTTTTTTTATTTTTTGTATAATTATTTTAACATTTTTCCGAATATATTTGAGATTCTACTTTTTTTAACAATATTTAATATTATACAATAGAAAAAATAAATTTTAAAAAATTCTATTTTTCGATAGATAGATGATGTTATTCCTAATCTGGAATGCTAATTATGAATATTTGTGTTGAAATGGAAAAAAGATTTAATTGTCTGATGATTAAAATTATATATAAAGAAAAACTGGAAGAACATCTTAAACTTCTGTAAATATTATCATGTGGTGGATAAATGGATGACAATAACTTATATGAGGATTTTTCAAATGTAATTTCAAATGAGGAATCTGTATCCTGTGATTCTGTTTTAGAAATTTTAAAGAAGTATTCTTCTACGATTTCAGTATTCGATTTAATGGCAGTCAATGCTGAGATGATTGAAGAAAGCAAATATGTTCAGGACAGTTATAAGATGAAAAGCCATGGAGTATATGCTAAATATTTTTTAGGCAGAATCAAAGATATTTCCAGCGATGAAACTCATTATGATTCAGACATAGACAAGGAAGAGTTTATTGATGCTGTTGCTACTTTAAAATCTTATCAGGATAATGAATCCATTAAATCTAAATCCAAATTTCCGTTGATTTATGGAATTGTTTCAATATACACCACATTCATTCTGAATGAACCTATTCATCCTGTTGGGACTCCATTTCCAGGATCATTATACGTAGAAGAGCATGACGGAGTTTATTATTGTCCAGTAAAAGATGCCAATCTCGAATCTCCAAACGCAGTCTGTAAAATGTGCATTGCAGAGCAATTAGAATTTTAAAATGAAATTTATTTAACGAATTGGCAGATGTATTTGTTGATTTTTTTAAGTTAATGTTATATTCATATAAAGTTTAGTCTTTAACTGACCATTTAATCAAAAAAAAGAATAAAAAGAGGATTAGCTATTTTTCAATAACAAATCCGTGATTTTGTGCTTTGGTGACAAAGACAGTTCCTTTTTCACCGATGATTTCTTTGGTTTTTTCTACAATGAATTCATTGGATTCATCAAATACAGTATAGAGAACAGGCCCGAATGATGAGATACCTACACCATATGCACCGGCAGCTTCAATGGCCTGCATAGTCGGCAAGTAACTGGCATCAAGTGAGTGTTCCAATTTGTTAAATCCAACTTTTTGAAGTTCACTTACGGCCCAACCAAAGTTTTTAATATCTTTTTCAAGCATGAACGGAACAAGATTCATTAAAATCAGGTGAGATACTTGTTCCACTTCTTCTTTTGGAATCGGACAATAGGTTTGGAAAACATCCACCTCATCGTCACCTTCCATATGCTTTTCGATTTCAGGAATGGCAATTAGAATATTCCATTCTTCAGGAAAATCATATCTTGCAATTAATGTTGCAGGTTTTGCTTTTGATGCACCTGAAGGTAAAAATAGAGGTTTTTCCTCTTTACTGTGTCCACCATCCAAAATAAATCCGCCTAAATCATGGGTATAAGTTCCAATTCCGGAAGTTCCTCCTCTTCCGACAATAGTACTTAGTTCTTTACTTTCCACATCAATACCCATAGTTTCTGTAATCAAATGAGCTGTTGAAACAGCGATTTGAGTTCCGCTTCCAAAACCTGAATGCGGAGGATAAGTCTGATGTACAATAAACTTAAAACCAGAATCAATGTCAAAATGTTCTATTGTCTTTTTAGCAGCGTCAGGAATTTTTTCCTTACATTCTAAAATAGCTTCTTCATCATCTACAGTGTCGGCAAATTCAAGTTCTATTCCGCTTTCAATCTGTTCAACTTCCAAAACAAATTGAGGGTCTTGTAATGCAAGACCAATACCACCATCAACTCTTCTATATGACCCGTTTAAGTCAATAAGGGACATATGTATTCTTGAAGGTGCCCTAATAATCATTTTTTCACTTCCATATAATAATTTTTCTTATATATTTATGTAAATAAAGTTTAATAAAGCTTTTCATATAAGTTCAATTAAAAAAAATTATATTAATCTAAATAAAACTGTCAAGATTATCCACAACATGAATCAATTTCTCTGCTAACTCCAATGTCAAATCCATTGCTTCATATGAATAGCACTCATAAACCAATGTTGGAATGCCCGCTTCAGCTGTCGGTTCTGTAATGTATGACGGACTTGACCTGAACTCTGGAGCATAATAGACAAGTTCATCTATTTTCGATAGAATTTCATTCAAAAACTTGCTGGATTTTTCATCAAAGCCCGGAGCAAAAAGGAAATTGGTTATCTTATAATCACCAGGACCTTTTGAACCCCTGTTTGAGTGAATGTCTAGGAACAAATCATAATTTTTGTCTATAATATCATCACGAACGAATTTTTGGGCCAAAAGCTGGCCTTCATCCCTTCCTTCGCTTTGGCTGTTTTTATCCAGAACGTTAATATTGTAGAGATAATAACAGTGATTCAAATCACTTTTAGAAGTCAATTTCTCAAACAGTGCCCTATGGGATTTACTCTCAAGAGGATGCATTCCAATAAGATATGCAATTTTAATGTTTGATTCAACATTTCCAAAAGGACCATGCAAATGTACACTACCCAAGTCGTTTTGGCCAATAAGTTCTGATTCGTATTGAGTAGAATCAACTTGAGCCTCATCAGTAGGGTATTCAGGGTAAATACTCATAAAATCACAAAAAAAAAGTAAAAATGGACTAGAGTAAAATCTAGTCTTCGGAAGGTGCACGTGCACCTAATTCTTTGTTTAATTCATAAATTAATCTTTTGTCGCCTTCAGCTAATTTAGCTTTTGCAACTAATTCCATTGCATTTTCTTCTTCTTCAACTTGTTCTTCAACGAACCATTGCAAGAAGTTGTTTGTTGCATGATCTTTTTCTTCAATAGCTAAGTTAACGAGGTCATTGATAAGGCCTGTTACCTTTTTCTCATGTTCTAAAACATGTTCGAATGCTGCAAGAGTACCGTCCCATTCGGTTTGTGGTGCTTCAATAGCAGTTAAGGTTACAGAAGCTCCTCTTCTGATAATGTAGTCGTAAAATTTCATTCCATGTTCCAATTCTTCTTCTGCTTGGATTCTCATCCAATTAGCAAATCCTGCTAAATCTTCATCTTCAAAGTAAGCAGCCATGGACAAATATAAATATCCTGAATAAACTTCAGCGTTTAATTGTGCGTTTAATGCTTTTTCCATAATTTCGGATACCATTTAATATCACCATTATAGAATTTGTATATAGTTTCATATATAGTTTAAGTTAAACAAAAGACATATTAATTAACATGATAGAAAAGTCCATTTACGAAAACTACCAAATCGATTTTGATGACAGGATTACACCAACTGCAGATGATTACACTTTTATATTTAATGACGATAGAGAGTTGTATTTAGATTCAAATAAAGAACTAGCAAATGTATTGGATGATTTTGATGTTAATTTTTGTTTTTACATTGGAAACTTCATGGGCAAAAAAGCATTTGTAGCCAATGTGAATAGCGATGAATCTTTCTATCCCCTTTATGAGGTCTATGAATTCAACAAGGACCTGTACCTGATGGGCGGAAAAGCCGTTCTTATTAATGATTGGTACATATCCCACAGGTTTTGCGGAAGATGCGCAACACCGACAGAACTGGATGAAAAGGACATGATGCTGAAATGTCCGAAATGCGGTCAGAACCATTATCCCCGCATTGCCCCCGCAATTATTGTAGCAATTAGAAAAGACGATAAACTGCTTATGGCAAAGCACAGCTACCATGACAATATCAGATTTGCATTAATAGCCGGATTTGTAGAACCCGGCGAAACTATTGAAGATGCCGTTCATCGCGAGGTTTTAGAAGAGGTAGGGATAAAAATTAAGAACTTGAAATATGAAAGAAGCCAATCCTGGCCATTTCCAAACTCACTGATGCTTGGATTTACCGCTGAATATGATTCAGGTGATATAAAGGTGGATGGTGATGAGATAGTAAAAGCGCAATGGTTCAAAAAAGATGAAATAATCAGATATCCTTCTGACATCAGCATTTCAGACTGGCTGATACAGTACTTTATCGACTCGATATAGTTGAAATAATAGATATAAATATTAAAATATATTTGAACAAACCTTTAAGAAATCAATATAAATTTTACAAAAAACATATATATCATTATGTAATAATTATAATGGTATATAGATTATAACAACAATTATAAATAACAATGGTTATATATAATTAACTAAATCAATAGAGAGAATGAAAAAATGAGCGAAACTAAAAAAATCTTAACTATACAAGACATATCATGTTACGGTCAGTGCTCCATAACCGTTGCACTGCCAATAATTTCTGCATTCGGAATAGAAACAGCAGTAATACCATCAGCTGTTTTATCCACACATACTTCAGGATTTACCGACTATACAGTCAGAGATTTAACAGATGACCTTCCAGGCATTTTAGAGCATTGGGAAAAAGAAGGCATATACTTCGATGCTATTTATACAGGATTTATAGGCTCAATAGAACAGTTTGGATACATAAAAGACATCATAAACTCCAGATTAAAACCTGATGGAATCGTTTTTGTCGACCCTGCAATGGCTGACAACGGCGAATTCTACAACGGATTTGACCAGGATTTCGCAGACACCATGGGCGAACTATGTAAAATAGGTGATTATGTACTTCCAAACACAACAGAAGCATGCTACTTATTACATAAACCTTGGAAAGAGGAATTTTCAAAAGAAGAAATGCTGGAAATGGTAGATGAACTTTCTAACTTCACAAAAAGACACGTCATTTTAAAAGGGGACACACACAAGCAAGACAAATTAGGAATGATTGTTTTAGATAAAGATGAAACTCCATCCATAGAATTCGTATACAACGACAAAATAGACCACGTATCCCACGGAACAGGTGACGTTTTTGCTTCAGCTTTTGTCGGATCCATTATGGTCGGCAAATCTCCAACTTCCGCTGCAAAAATCGCAGGAGAATTCACCAAAAGGGCATTGGAAGAGACCATTGACGATCCTGAACATACCTATGGAGTCAAATTTGAGAAAGTCATTCCTGAAATATATGGACTATTAGATTCAATTTAAAATTAAAAAAAGTATTTGCCTAAAACGGTAAATACTACCTTAACTATTTTTTTCAATACCATTGCTGTTTTTTAAAATTTCAAATTAAAAAAAAAGTTAAAAGTGATTGTTGATTATGTTTAAAGCTGTAACACCTGCCTTTAACTTTCCCAAACCTTCTTTCAGAAGTTTTTGAGGACAGGCAATATTCAACCTTAAGAAATCATCTCCATTCTGGCCAAAATCAATTCCTGCAGACAAAAACAATCCCTGATTAGTTCTTAAAAACTCGGAAAGAATCTTCGAAGGAACCTCTAATGCTGAACAGTCAAGCCATAAAAGATAAGTTGCATCACAGTCGATTAATTTAACTATTGGCAATTCACTAGCTAAATACTCCTTAACGATTTGCTTGTTTTCATATAATATTTCCTTCAGCTCTTCCAACCACTCTTCAGACTCATTATAAGCAGCCATTACTGCAGATGTGGCGAATACATTGCATGAATCCGAATTGTCAATGTGCATTTGTGTTTTTATCTTTTCCAATAGTTCAGCATTGGTTGATTGGACTATCGAACTTTGAAAACCGGCAATATTGAATGATTTTGAAGGGGATAAACATCTTATGACATTATCATCGGGCTTGAACGGATTATACATGACTCCAGGGTCTGTCAAATCACAATGAATCTCATCAGAAATCAGAATAACATCATGCTTTTTGCATAACTCTCCAATGCGGTTCAGGTCATTTTCAGACCAGATTTTGCCTATAGGGTTGTGGGGATTGCAAAGTATCATCATTTTCACTTTTGACAATTTTTCATCCAAATCATCAAAATCGATTTTATATTCGTCGTTTTCATAAATCAGTTCGTTTTCAAGGACTTTACGATTATTGTCCTCAATAACATAGTAGAATACATGATAAACTGGAGATTGGATTAATATCTCATCATTTTCATCAGTTAAGCATCTAATCATTGATGAAATTGACGGCATCACCCCAATGGCATATGTCATTTCCTCACGGGACATTTCAAGACCATATCGTCTATCCCACCAGCCGATATAGCTTTCAAATAGCTCGTCCGGAACAATCGTATATCCATATACTGGATGCTCTGCCCTTTCCTTAATGGCTTTTTCTATAGCGGGAGCGACCTTAAAGTCCATATCCGCTACCCACATTGGCAAATCATCATCAAAAAAGTCCCATTTCAGGCAATTGGTGCCTTTTCTGTCAATGACACTTTCAAAGTCATATTTAGTATTTTTCATAGTGAATCCTGCTTTCATCAAATTTGTCCATGAACTTGTTTTCCCAACCTTCAGCGGGATAACCTAATGTGATTATTGAAAATGGAATCTGATTAACGTTATCCAAGTCGAACAGTTCAGCTACCTTTTTCATTGTCTCTTCAGTCGGCGCTACACCATTCCAAAGACCGCCTAACCCTAGATTAACTGCTTCAAGCAACATGTTTTCACAGGCTGCTGACATATCCTGTTGCCAATGGGCCTTATAGAATGCCCTTTCAATATTAGCTACAAGCAAAATTGCAACAGGTGCTGTTTTGACTCTAGGTTTGATTTCTGAAAGTTTTAAAAGAGTTTCCTTATTTTTGATTACAACAAATTCCCAAGGTTCAGCGCCTAATCTGGAACCAGGTGCCTGCATTCCCGCCTTTAATATCTTCAATATTAATTCATCATCAACATCTTTGTCCTGATATTCGCGAATGCTTCTTCTTGTGTTTATAATTTCTTCAAAATCAGACATATTTATAAATAACATTTCCATCATATAAATAATTAGTTTATATAAATGGAGGTGAATCGATTGGATTATGAAAAGAGTGCAGGTATATTTTTCCTTGTTTTAGGTTTGATATTCATTCTGTTCCCAATGTTTTCAACTGAATTGGTTTCAATAATTGTTGGTTTAAGCTTAGTATTCTTCGGTATTTCCGCAGCTTTTATGGGATACACATTAAAAGACGAACAAAGGGAAGTTGCAATTGCAATCATCATTATCGGAATAATATCAATGATTATAGGATTGTTATTTATCTTCTACATTAATGCAATAGCATTCCTGGTTGCTTTCGAATTCTATATTGTAGGATTCATTATGATACTATTCGGAATAGTCGGATTAATATCAAAAGTAAACAGGATCTCAAACTTTACATCAATACTTGTCTTGTTAATGGGTATTGTTGCAATCGCTCTTGGAGTATTTGCTGCTAACAACCCGTTATATCTTGCAATTATTATTGGTGTTGTCTTAATTATTGAAGGAATCTCTTATTTGCTTAGTGATTAAGACTTGGTTAACAATCCAAAAAAGAAGAACCGACATTAACCATCACCAATAAAACATTTTAAATCATTAACCAAGCCGGGGACGACCCCGGTTAATAATTTTATTTTAAAAAAATATAAAAATTGTTTAAGTGTGAAAAAGCACATTTGCACACTTTTTTTAAAAAAAACTATTTGCTTAACTCAGCACCGATTTCAAAGGCCTTTTCCAAATCTTTTGGAAACTGCAATATCCATTGCTTTTCCTTTGCTTCCTGTGAAAAGCCAGCCATATTGAATTTGGAATAATCGCTGACTTGAATTGTATCGCAAACAGGATAGGTTACAATCTCTCCATTCAAAAATGAGAATAAAAATTCAGTGCTTGACAAACTGTCCTTCATGGACTGTTCATAAAACTCCAATGGAGCATTCATTGTATAGAATATTCCGACATTGACCTTGCCGGTGAAATAGCTTGATCCATCATCATAGGACATCACGCAGAATATGAGCCTCTCAAGCAAAGCCCTAAACTCGCTGGTGGGCTGTCCAAAGTAGATTGGAGAACCAATTAAAAGAGCATCAGCATCCAATATCTTTTCGATTACCGGCTGCAAATCATCTCTCCAATAGCATTTACCTTTTGTTTTTTCCTTAAGCTTGCAGGCAAGGCAACTCCTGCAGCCTGTAAAAACCAAATCATATAAATTGAAATATTCTGTTTCAGCACCTACAGATTCCGCCCCTTTTTGAGCAGATTGCATAATTTCAGCAGTATTCCATGTTTTTCTCGGACTTGCATTAATGACAATTGTTTTCATAATTATAGATTATTGAAACTTAATTATAAATTATTTCGTGAAGATGAGTTAATTAATTATAAAAAAAGTAAAGTAAAGAAGCTATTTTTTAGCTTCAATAACTGTTTTTCCATTCATGTAAGGGACTAACACTTCAGGAATTTTAACACTACCATCAGCCTGTTGATAGTTTTCTAAAATACAGCACATTGTCCTTTCAGTTGCAATAGCTGTACTGTTTAAAGTGTGCAAGATTTGAGCATCTCCAGAACCTGCCCTTCCAACACGTGTCTTGGTTTTACGAGCTTGGTAATCCTTACAGTTTGTACAGGATACCAATTCTCTGAATGCGCCTGAACCTGGGAACCATGCTTCAAGGTCGTATTTGATGGCCGCATTATCATTTAAGGCGGATGATACGATAGCTATGATTTGATATGGAAGGCCTAACTTTTGATATATCCTTTCAGTTACTTCCATCAAGTGATTGTGCTGATTTCTTGAATCTTCAGGGGTTGAGAAAATGAACTGTTCGATTTTTTCAAATTGGTGAACTCTGAATATGCCTAAAGTATCCTTTCCGTGTGATCCTGCTTCCTTCCTGAAGCAAGTGGAAAGAGCGCAGTATCTTAAAGGCAATTCATCAGGTGCGATGATTTCATCTCTGTGAAGTGCCGCTAAGGTCTGTTCGGCAGTTGCAATCAGGTACATGTCCTCATTTTCAACTTTGTATAGAGTTTCTTCAAATTCGCCAAGTTCTGAGGTTTCTGCTGCAACTTCACCTTTTACAAAGAATGGTGTTTGCATTGGAATGTATCCTTCAGCTTCAAGTTCTGACAGTGCAAATTGAATCAATGCCAAGTTTAAGTGTAGGATATCTCTTTTCAAGTAGTAAAAACGAGCTCCTGCAATGCTTGCTGCAGTTTCAAGGTCTGCACCATCGATTTTGTTAATCAAGTCTACGTGATTCAGCAGTTCAAAATCATATTCCGGAATTTCACCGTATGTTCTGACTACCACATTATCATCTTCAGTGTCTGAAATCGGAACGTCCTCGTCAATGATGTTTCCAACTTTGTATCTGTAATCTTCCCTGAGCTTAAGGTATTCGGCGTTTTTGGCTGTGAGTTCCTTAATCTCATTGGCCACTTCTTTAGATCTTTTAATTACTTCATCCAAATTGCCTTCTTCTTTTGCTTTTTTGAATGATTTTGATAATTTGTTTTTTTCAGATCTTAAAGAATTGAGTTTTCTTTCACCTTCTCTCCATAAGGTGTCATATTCAATTACCTTTTCAACATTTTCAGTGCCTCTAAATCTCTTCTTTTCAGAGTCTATGATAATTTCTGGATTTTCTCTGAACAATTTTATATCTAACAATATTTTGTCCCCTAAAATATTTTATACAAATATAACTATGATTTTTTTGTTTTTTAAAGTTAATGATAAATGGGAAATTATCCTAAAAATAATTGAAAATAAAAAAAGTAGTTTTTGGATTCGAATAGAACCCAAATCACTATAACAGCCTTTCTTTAAAAACTGTTTTTAATTCATCTTTTGTCTGGTCTGTGTAGTCTTCACTATCTACACTGAATATTGCCATTTCATAGATAATCTTATTTAATGAACGGCCTTTTTCAGTTAAATAGTACCTTACGTTCTTTTTATCGTATTTGTCAACGATACGTTTAATTAAACCATTATCCTCCATTTCCTTAAGGCAGCTGCTTAAGACCCTATTGGATAATTTTGGTTTATCTTCTTTAAATTCATGGAAACGGGTTTTTCCAAAAAATAAATCGTTTATAATTTGTACAACCCATTTTTTCCTAATCAATTGAATTACATTATCTATTGGGAAATTTTTTAATTGAGTATTAACGTTCACAAAAAACCCTCCAACAAATTAATTTCTGATTAATGATTATTTTTTATATATTTAAAGTTAACGATGATGGTGAGTAAATGGTTACCAAAAGCTTTTAAATATGATTAACCTATGTTGTAGTGAAAGCGCAATATTGCACTTTCTTAAGAGATGGCTATATCAAAAAATCAAAGAATGAACATGACACACCATTTTCCTCCCAACGGATAACACAAATTAAATAAAACATGATCATGGGATTTCTAAAGAATTTTTTGAAAAAGCATTGAGCTAAAAAAATCACCTAATCCCTTTAAATAGTTTAATCAAAAAATTCTATCCATCTCTCTATTATTTTTTTGAAAAGGATTTTTTTTACAATAGCTTTTCTTCCCATTCCTTTACCTTAAATCCAACAAGAACAACATCATCATCTACAAGTATCGGTCTTTTGACCAGCATTCCGTCGGTAGCCAACAGATCCAGCTGTTCATCTTCGGTCATGTCTGGAAGCTTATCTTTTAATTTCAATTCCCTGTATTTCATTCCGCTGGTATTGAAAAATCTTTTAAGAGGCAAATCGGATATTTCCCACCATTTGCGCAATTCATCAGCGGCAGGATTGTCGTCAATGATGTGTCTTGAATCATATTCAATATTGTGTTCGTCCAACCAGTTTTTTGCTTTGCGGCATGTTGAGCATTTCGGATAATTTACAAATAACATGTTGATTACTCCTTATTTTTCCATCAATATAACATTTTAGATTATATGTAAAAATAGTTAATGTTTGAAAAAACAAAATCCGATTCTGATGAAAAATAATTGAATGAATAATAATTATTTTTATAGTAGGATATAAAATATATTAATATTTGATTTTAAAAAGGGGTTCGCTTGTATGGAAAAGATAGAAAAATTTGTTATATTAGTATCATTTATAACCTCATTTTCAACAGTGTTTCTGATTTATAGTACAATTCTTGCAACACCTACCATTGGAAAAGACTTTGCTATGAATAACGTTGTTCAAAATTGGATTATAACAATCTTTTTGATGATTCTTGCTGCATTTACGATACCTTCAGGCCAGATTTGCGGTAAATTCGGATGCAAGAAAATATTTGTTGCCGGTTGTCTGGTAATTATACTGGGTTTAATCGTATCATGCATTTCCATTTCTCCCGAAATGTTTTTAGCATCAAGGGTGATACATGGTATAGGTCTTGCCCTGTATCTTGTTGCCGAAACCGCAATGCTGGTATTGGCCATCGACAAGAAACATCGTGGAAAATCCTTGGGTCTGGTTATTGTGGGTACTTATTTAGGATATACCACATCACCGTTAATCGCAGGATTTTTAATTAACAACTTCGGATGGAGATCAATCTATTACTTTATATTGCCATTTATGATTGTATGCACAATATTCACATTCCTAAAAATCGATGAAGAGTGGATAACCAATGAAAACGATAAGATGGACCTGATCGGCAGTTTATTATATGTAATAGGCATATGTCTGTTCATTTATGGTTTTTCAGATTTGCTTACATTCACCGGAAAACTGTCTGTCATCATTGGTATTCTAACACTTGTCATATTCGGAATATATGAATATAGACACGAGCGCCCCGTATTCAAAATTAAGCTATTTAAAAATAAAACCTTTGCGGCCTATAACTTAACCGGATTTTTCGCATTGTTTGCTATGGCGGTATTCGATGTCATCTTTAATTATTATTACCAATATGCCAAAGGATGGGATCCTCAATTTACAGGATACATATTAATCATTTCATCCATTATATTGGCAATAATTTCACCGAACGCCGGAAGGCTTTCGGACAGGATACTTCCGCAAAAGATTTCAACAATGGGATTGGTAATATTGCTGATTCCGATTGTCGGTTTAATATTTTTAGATGTGAATACCCCTACATATATTGTTATAATTGCAATGGCTTTACTGGCAGTGGGAACAGGTTTCTTTTCCATTCCAAATACCAATGCCGTTGTAAGTTCTGTTTCTGATGAATGTGCGCCTTATGCGGCTGCTACACAGATTACTTTAAGGTCATGTGGCCAAACACTGAGTCTGGGTCTTTTGACCCTGATATGTTCATTTGTCATGGGCAATTTACCATTATCCCAGGAAAATGCGGGTTTGCTTGTTGCATCCTCAAGAATCATAGCAGTCATCTGTACAGTATTGTGTATTGTTGCAATCGTATTTTCAATCTGGGGTATCAGGTCAGACAAATCTCAAATCGAATAATCAGGAAGTTTTTTTTGCTTCTTGATTTTAAAACTTTTTTTTAATTAAATTTCTTCAAAAATAGTCAACTATGCTGTATACATCTGGAATTACATCCAAAACATATTCGTTTTCGAAATCCTCCTGATTGCCGTATCCCCATTTAACTAGCAAACAGTCAATTCCTGCATTTTGAGAGGTTTTAATATCTGTAGAAGAGTCTCCGATGTATACTGCCTCATCGATATCGACATTTGCCTTTTCAATAATCCTGTTTACGCCATACGGGTCAGGTTTGGATGGATTTGGATACTCATGGCCTTCGACTAGAACAAAGTCAATATCATCAAAGTATTTGCCTACGAATTCCTTTAAGGAATAGTTTAGCCTATTGGAATTGATGGCCAGCAGTATTCCCTTATCCTGCAATTTCATTAAGACTTCCTTGACACCATCAAAAGGAACTGTATTTTCTTTTTTAGATGCATTGTAAAAGTTCAGATAAGTTTCCTTAACCATTTCAACATTTTCGGGAGTGCTGTTGTCATTTAAGACCAATGAAACTATATCATCAATATTTCCACCCAGACATGGAATGTATTCCTCACGGGTCAAATTGGGAAATTCATGTACGGTCAGGGCCTTATTGAAACATATTACCACATCATTAATTGAATCGAATAATGTTCCGTCAAAGTCAAAAATTGCAAGTTTCTTCATGAATCTACATTTATAGCTTATCCTACAAATTAATTTTGCAATCATCATGCGAAAGTTTAAATACTATAAGGCACAAAGTATACACAAGGTGATAATATGTATATAACAATACAGGCATTTGATAATATGCACGGACCAAAACCATTAGTATTAAACGGTTTGGTAAAACTAGTAAAAGAACCGACAAACAAATATGATTCAGAAGCAATCGCCTGTGAAATGAGACATTACGGAAAAATAGGATATGTATCAAACAGCACCAGAACAGTAATCATAGGAACAATGAGTGCTGGAAGACTATACGACAAAATCACAGACGAATATGTTGCAAAAATAAGATTCATCCACAAAGGCGAAGCAATAGCAAAAGTATTAACCGCAGAAGAATTCGCAAAAGAGGTGGAAAATCCAAAAAGTGATATCCACTACCTATTTGACGATTTAACCAAATTAAACCTGGAGGAATGAAATGATAATACCCGGAGTAGAAAAAATAAATTCAAATGTAGAGCTTTTAAACCCACAGACCCATAAACACATGACCATTGTTCCATTGAAAACCGAACACAGCTATAAATTAGACATATTGACCCTAAAAAAAGGATTTGAATTGGGTCTTGTTGAAGTAAAGGAATGCAAACACTCAACAGTCAACACCCTAATCGTAAAGAACAAATCAATTGATCCGCTGCTATTGGTTGACGGTGAAGAAGTTGTTGGAGGAGACCAAAACAGAATCGTGAACTCAACAATACTGATAGCACCGCAATCCCTAAGCAAGATTTCCGTCAGCTGTACAGAACATGGCCGTTGGAAATATAAAAGTGAATTCAGAAGTTCAGCACACATTGCAAACTACAAAACCCGTAGAGCAAAATTAAGGGCAAAACGTTCCAACATGCCCGTTCAGCAAGAAGTCTGGTCATCAATAGACGATCTAGAAGAATCAATCGATTTTTCATCAGATACAAGTGCAATGTCTGAAAGCTATGAATCACAGAAAATAAATCATGCGGAATTTCTAAAGGCATTTGAAATTGTTGACGGTCAAAATGGTGCTTTAATAATTCTCAATGGTGAAATAAAAGGTTTTGAATTATTCCTAAATCCAGAAATCTACAGCCAATTCCATGAAAAAATAATAAAAAGCTATCTGATTGATTCAAAAATTGAAAACACAACCTATGCCATAAACATCGATGAGGCAAGACTTGTAATCGAACAGGCCAAAGATTCAACATTCGAAGACAAGCCAAGCAACGGCCTTGAAAAAGTATTCGAATTTGAAAATTCCATCGGATTCGGAAACCTTTACATCTACGAACAAGAAATCCTGCACTGGTCTTACTTCAAAAAAAGTAGCGACGACCAGAAAAAGGAAGATGTAATTGAAGACATTGAATTAGGGGAAAGAATATAGGTTTTCATAACCTATTTTTTTCCAATTTTAACAACTCTATTTTTTTATCGATACCTGCAGCATAACCTGTCAATTTGCCGTTTGCCCCCAAAACACGGTGACATGGAATCAGAATGGAAATCGGGTTATGGCCTACAGCCCCTCCAACGGCCTGAGCGGACATTGTCTTTGAAATTTTTCCTGCAATCTCACCATATGTCAATGTTTCACCATAGGGAATTTTACACAGTATTCTCCAAACTTTAAGTCTGAATTCGCTGCCCTTTGGCTTAAGCTTGAAATCAATTTCGGGATTTAAAGCATTGAAATAATCATCAAGGAATTTTGTAACCTTTTTAAAAATAGCCAGATCATCCTTTTGTATGGTTTTGCCTATATTTTCCTTGAAGTGTTTTTGTCCATAAAACCAAAGGCCGCAAACGGCTTCACCGTCACTTACAATAATCATTTCGCCCAGCGGGGAAGAATAGTTAGTTGAGTAGTACATTTTTCTATAAGTATGATTTAAAAAATTCCTCGAATTCCTCATCACTCATAGGTTCAGGAGTTGATATGTTTTCATTAGTCATTATACTTGAAGCAAGGTCTCTGTATTCTTGTGCTTCATCACTTTCAGGGTATTTTTCTACAACTGTTTTTGCATCTAATTCAGCATCTTGAATCAAATTACTTCTATGGATTGTACCAATAACATGTGTGCCTATCTTTTCAGCAAAGTCGTTGACAATTTGCTCTTCATTTTCAACGTTTCTGCAATTGCATACAATACCGCTCAAGTTACCTTTAAGTTTCTTGACACCTCGAACAATATTGTTTGCAGCATAAAGGGACATGTATTCTCCGGAAGTTACAATTAAAACTTCATCAGCATACTTTTCACGCAAAGGCACAGAAAAACCGCCGCAAACGACATCCCCCAATACGTCATAAACAACGACATCCAAATCCTCATCAAAGATTCCCAAGTTTTCAAGACGTTTCATTGCTACAATCACGCCACGCCCGGCACAGCCCACACCAGGTTCGGGACCTCCGCTTTCAACACATAAAATGCCTTTAAAACCTTCGAAAACCAAATCACCCTTTTCAGGTTTTCTATTATCTTTTAAAGTATGAACAACAGTCGGAATTCTTGAACCGTATAATGTACGTGTAGTATCCGCCTTTGGATCGCATCCAATAACAAGACAGTTTAAATCATCACTACCCCATACAGCAGATAAATTAGCTACTGTAGTACTTTTTCCAATTCCGCCTTTACCGTAAATAGCTATTTTCTTAATCATCAGCATTCCTCTCGACTAACTTATATACAAAGTCATTTTCCCTAACTTTCGTTGGAATGGCAATTGCTACATTAGAACCTTTTTCAACTTTATCAACAGATTTGCCTTCAATCTGCATGGATTCAATAGTATGAGTAATTGAACCGGTAGTTTGGCCTTGGATAATTATCTTATCTCCGATTTTCAAATCATCCCATATCCTTAATTCGGCCGCTTTAACCTTATTGTAGTAATTAACCACTTGTCCAATGTCCTTTTTAATGTATTTTGATTGATTGTCTTCACTTGTCTCAAATGGTGTATTGAAATAAAAATTAGTGTCGAAACCACGATTAAATACGCTGGTAAGTTCCTCCATCCACTCGTCCTTAACTTTATAATTCAATGGATCATCAATATAATCATCAATAGCCTGCCTATAGATTCCGGTAACCATTGCACCATAATCCGGGCTTCTTGCTCTTCCTTCAATTTTAAATGATGCAACACCGCTCTTCATCAATTCAGGTATATATTCAATCATGCACATGTCTTTTGGTGAAAAGAAATTAGTTCTATAACTTCCATCCTCGCTTCCGGTGATTATGAACCTTTCATCTTCAACATCAGAGAAGTTGATTACAGAATCATCCCCCTCTTCATATGTCAATGTCCAGTTTTTACGGCAAGGCTGCAAACAGTCCCCGCAGTTTGCACTCCTTCCATATAGTCCATAGCTTAAAAAGCATCTTCCGGAAATCGCCATGCAGATTGCCCCATGAATGAAAATTTCTGTTTCAATCGGGGATTTCTCAGTTATTTCAGTAATTTCTGCTAAAGATAATTCGCGAGAAAGAATTGCGCGTTTGGCGCCAAGCTTTTTAAGGGTTTTAAGGGTGTAGGAATTGCAAACATTTTCCTGAACACTGATATGGGCTTCCAAACCATGTGAAACCGTATCTTCAATTAAACCGATATCAGATAAAATAAGTCCATCAATTTCACTAGCTGAAATCTCTTCTAATTTTTTTTCAAGTTCTGATGCCAAACGTTCATTTAAAATAATATTTGTACCCAGATAGGTTTTAGCTCCATACTCATTAGCTATTCTAGATACTTCTGCCAACTCATCTAGAGAAAAGTTTTTTGCATTGGCCCTCATATTATAATCTTCAAGGCCAAAGTAAACAGCATCCGCACCATTTTCCAAAACGGCACGAAGTGAAATAAAGTTTCCCGCAGGAGCTAATAATTCAACCATAAATATCTAAGGTTTGTAATAAGTTTCAGCTTCAAGACCTTCAGGAATTTCTGTAGGATATTCCTCATTTATACAACCTAAACATAAGTTATCCTTAGGCATTCCTATTGCTTCAACCAAAGCTTCCATAGTGATATAGCCTAATGAATCAATGTCAAGCTGTTCTCGAATTTCTTCAACTGAATAATTAGCCGCAATCAATTCCTTTTTGGTTGCCATTGCAACACCATAGTAACAAGGTGCAATAACAGGAGGACAACCTACAAGGAAATGAATTTCAGCAGGTTCCGCTTCCTTAACAAGGTCCAACAACTGTTTGGAAGTGGTACCTCTTACAATACTATCATCTATCAGGATAATTTTTTTGCCTTTAATGGCATCTTTTATAGGATTTAACTTAAGTCTTACAGCCAATTCACGTTCTTCTTGAGTTGGCATGATAAATGTTCTTCCGACATACCTGTTCTTGATTAAACCTTCACCATATGGTATTCCGGAAGCTCTTGAGTATCCAATAGCCGCAGGAATTGATGAATCAGGTACTGGAATAACGACATCAGCATCAATAGGGTACAATTTACGTAATTGTTTACCTATATTCATTCTGGTTTCGTAAACGTTTACGCCGTCTATTGTACTGTCAGGCCTTGCAAAGTAAACGTATTCAAACATACAGTGAGAAAGTTTACATTTGCCTGCACTTTCTAACATGTAGGAGTTAATTTCATTATTATCGAAGTATACAACTTCGCCTGGCTTTATATCTCTGATATATTCAGCATTTACAACATCAAACGCAACAGTTTCAGATGCTAAAATATAATCACCATCTTTATCAGCAATAGCAAGCGGTTTTATTCCCATTGGATCCCTAACACCATACAAATCACCGTTGACCAAAATAGTCAATGCATAAGATCCAACTAATTTTTTGGAAACGCATTCAATGGATTCAATCATGCTTTTATTATTATCGTAATGTTCCTTTTTAAGCATATAACAAATCACTTCAGAATCAGTGTCAGACTTGAATTCATAGCCGTCATTTATCAATTCTTCTCTTAGCTCAGCGGAATTGACAATATCCCCATTATGAGCCATAGCTATAAATCCATCATCAAAATCAGTGACAAAAGGCTGTGAATTCTCGAGCCTTGATTGGCCTGTGGTTGAGTATCTCACATGCCCAATAGCCATGTTTCCCAACAGATTTTGGATTTCATAATCCTTAAAAACATCGGTTATTAAGCCCATACCACAATAATAATTCAATCCTTTTTCTGGATTAAAAGTAGCTATTCCTGCTGATTCTTGACCTCTGTGCTGTAAAGCATACAAACAATAATAAACAAAGGATGCAACATTTTTAGAATCATTTTTTGAATGATATCCAATAATACCACACTTATCTTCCATTTCTCCTTGCATTTGCTAACTCCTATAAATAATATGAATATAATTATCTTTTAACTAGTATAAAATTATAATTGTTTTAGTCAATTAATCCCAAAAATTCTCAAAGGTATCCGGAATATCATAATCGTCCCTTACTTCTGGAACTTTAACTTCATCAGCATCATCCGAATCTCTTTTTAAATCATCAGAATTATCATCAACAAATATCAATGCGGTTCTTACAATCTTTAACCATTCAATTGCCTTGCTTTTAGATTCAGCTGCAATATAACCTTGTCCAACAATTATATTGTCCGGCTTGAACTTTTCTGTGGCGATTATAACCCTTTCCATATCGGCCAAATCCTGTCTAAAAGCTTCCTGCCAGAGTTCTTCCAGATTAAAGATTTCAAGAATATCGCGGGAATAAATGTCGTTGTAACGTAGCTTGAAGTCTTCAAAATCAGATTTTATTTCCTTGAAATCCTCCATCAATTCCTTATTTTCTTGAGATATGACTTCATTTTCCTTAATAAGCTGATTATAATCATCAAGCAAATTATTATAGTTGTGGGTTACCTTAATCAGTTTGTTTTCAAGAGTGTGGATATTGATTAGATTCAGAGAATAAGATAGTGTCGATTTAATTATTGAGTTTAAAATCTCCTTTTCAGCCAAATGGGCATCAATGGATTCGTCTTCAATAATGATATTGTTATAGTCAAATAATCCAATATGATTAAAATCAGTTTTCAATTCATTGAAAAGAATATTGAAAGTTTCATCATGGCCATATCCGCCAATCAAAAGGATATCCGCTCCACTAGCTACTTTCTTAACGATATCCACTTCAACGGTAGGAATGATGGATGAAACAACTATATTATAATCCCTTTCAAGTTGAATATTGTTAACAGCTTTTGATACAAGCTGTGCAACATCCAATCCAGATACAATTATACGAACATCAATTTTTGATTCATGATTTTCGGTTTCCATGAATATTACCCGATTAAATTCATTTTTTCATGCCATTTCCAAGCAGACTCAATGATTTGTTCCAGATTGTATTTAGGAGTCCAACCCAATTTATCTTTGATTTTTGTAGAATCCGCTATTAAAATAGCAGGATCGCCTTCACGGCGTTCATCAATTTTTACTTCAAAATCATTGCCAGTGACTTTTTTGCATTCGTCAATAATCTCAAGAACAGAGTATCCTTCCCCATTTCCCAAGTTAAAGACATTTGATTCCTTTTCTTCACATAGGTATTCATATGCTTTAATATGTGCATCAGCCAAGTCATTGACATGAATATAATCTCGGATGCAAGTTCCATCGGGAGTGTCATAATCATCTCCAAAAATGGAAATGCTGTCTCGCTTTCCGATAGCCGCATCCAATACTAATGGGATTAAGTGAGTTTCAGGGTCATGCAATTCCCCGATCTCACAATCAAAATCAGCACCTGCCGCATTGAAATATCTTAAAGATACATAACTGAAATCACCCTTTTCAGCTTCTCTTTCCAAAGCCTTTTCAGTGATGAATTTGGAGTGTCCATAAGGATTGATTGGTTTTAAGTCTTGATCTTCAGTTATTGGAATTTTTTCAGGATTCCCATATACTGCAGCAGTTGATGATAAAATAAATTTATCCACATTAAATTCCCTCATTATCTTTAGGAGATTTAATGTGTTTCTATAGTTATTTTTAAAATACATTTGTGGCATTTCAACAGATTCTGCAACTGATGAAAAAGCAGCAAAGTGAATAACACCATCTATATCATATTTTTCGAAAACTTTCCTTAAATCCTGACTTCCAAAATCACAGTTTTCAAAATTCCCCCATTTAACAAATGACTCATAACCTTTAGAAAGATTATCAACAACGACAGTTTCATAACCTGCATTATTTAGAGCTTTATTTGTATGGGAACCTATATAGCCTGCCCCACCAGTAATTAGAATCATCGAAACACACCTATACAAATTTACCTAATTTAAGTAATGCTTTTGGAGATACTTTAATTAATTTTTTAACGATTTCAGTGGTTGAAATCTTATCAAAGCTTTCGTCTTGGAATGCATGTCCTATGCTGTCCAATTCGTCATCAGATAAGGTAAGCAAGTATTCCTGTACCTTCTTATATCTTTTGATATCATGGTCCAATTCTGCATGAGCCATTTCATCATACTGTTTTAGGAATTTTTTGGAGCAGTCTTCCTTAATAGCTTGAGCTGCAACTTGACCTGCACACATTCCACCAGTCATACCTGAGATTATTCCACCACCGGTTAATGGGTTTACCTGACCGGCAGCATCTCCGCATACTAAAATGTTGTCATCATAAAGTTTTTTGGTCATTCCGCCAACTGGATCTCCACCTACATTCATCTCAACAGCCTGAGCATTTTGAGTGTATGGGCATTTTGCAATAAAGTCATCCAAGTATTCTTTTGCTGTTTTTTCAGCCTTGTGCGGTAAAATAGCTAAACCAACATTTGCAATGTCATCACCTTTAGGGAAAATCCAGACATATCCGCCAGGTGCACATGAGCCTAAGTAAAATTCAATTACTCCAGGTCTTTCGAATTCCACATTGCACATTTCATATTGAACACCTGATTCCATTTCTTTAGGTTTTGCTGCAGGTCTTAATCCAGCCCATCTTGCAACGTGACCTTCAGGACCGTCAGCTGCGATTAAAACTTTACATTTGTAATCTATTTGTTCACCCATGCATTCGGTGTAGACAATATAACCATCCTCAATCTTATCAATTCCGGTTACTAAGGTTTTGATTCTGATTTCTGCACCTGCTCTTGCAGCATCCATTGCCATATGCTTATCGAAAACTTTTCTTTCCAAAATGTAACCTGCTTCAGGTATTTTGACTTCTTCACTAGTCATCCATACGTCAGTTCCATCGGGAGTTTGGATTCTGATACCCTGGATTTCCTGAGTTACCCAACGAGGTGAAGGCTCAATTCCTAATTTTTCAAGTCCTTGAATTGAAACACCTTCAGCACATCTTTTTGGTGAACCGATTTCAGATTTCTTATCCATTAAAATTACTCTAGCGCCACCTAATGCGGCATGTTTAGCTGCACTTGAACCTGCAGGTCCTGAACCAACTACAATTACATCAGTTTCAATCATATAATCAATCCTCTTTTTCTAATGCATTTATCGGACATGCTTTAATGCATGTATCACATTCTTTACAGTCATCATCATTAAATACTAATGAATACTCTCTTACTTGTATTAAATTTCTTGGACAAACTCCAGCGCACTCACCGCAAAATGAGCACCAATCTTTTACTATCATAAAATATCTCCTATAATAAACAATTTATGTTATATTTAGTTTATTTTTTATTATATTAAAATGTTTAGTTAAAAATAGATGTTATAATGAATAAAAAAAGAAAATAAAAATTTTTAAGTATTATTTTACCAATAATACCGGAACTTCAGAATTCCTAATAAGCCTTTCTGAGACTGAACCTATTTGTGTATCTGAGACATTATTCTCATCAAATGATACGAATCTATTGTTATTCGCCCCATGCGCATGTATGACAACCAAATCCGCACGTGTCTGGTCTATTATGAACTTCATGTCCCTTAATGGGTCTGCAGTAAGCAGATGTTCGATGACCTCAATACCTGCTTCATTTGCCTTTTCAGTGATTTTTGCCAAAATCGCATCACCAGAATCCTCTTCCGAATCATAGCTGCTGAATGAAAATTCCTCCAGAACATGAACGGCAGCAATTTTAGAGTTGAATCTTTTAGCTATTTCAATAGCTACGTCAGCCGCCTGATATCCATAATTAGAACCGTCTACAGGAACTGCAATCACATCAAACATTCTTAATCTCCTTTCAGATAGTCTGCATGACAGAAATCAATGAAATTACCTACAATCTGATCAATGTCTTCACTATCGTCGATGATTTTTCCGTCATCCATGAAGATTGCCCTATTGCTTAACTCTTTAATGAAGTCAGTGTTATGTGAAATCATTACAATGGTAATTCCATAATCTTTTGAAATTGTTTTCAAAGCATTGGTAACATCCCTTAAGGTTACAGGGTCCAAATCACCGAACGGTTCATCTAAAAGCAAATATTTTGGCCTTGAAACCAAAATCAATGCAAGCATTACACGTACCTTCTGACCACCGGACAATTCATAGGATTTCCTGTACAATATGTCCATGTCCAAATCAAGGCTTTCGAAAATGTCGGCTACCGCTTCCTTAGTTGCAGTTTCCGGGAATCTTGGGAACAGATCATCCAATATATCAGAATCAAGTCCAATCTGTCTTAAGCGGTCACGAGCTTCAACTTCAGGTAAATCAGTGAGCAAATAAAATGAATCCAACAATTCTTCACTAAGGCCTACTCTTCTAGCCCTTTCCTGAGCTTCCTTAATGATATTGTCATTTTTATAACCTAAACGGACAGCCAGCTGATTTAAGACTGTTGCATAATGGCTTAATGCAAATTCCTGATGCATAAATCCTAATTTTGACCTTATCTTCATACGGTTCATGCCGGGAATGTCAATGTCAGCCCAAGTGCCGTCATCGAGCTTATACAAGACTTCACCCTTATCAGGATCATCCAGACCGCCAAGCATTCTTAGGAGCACAGTTTTACCAGCACCGCTTGGTCCAATGATGCTTAAAATATTCTCTTTTTTGACCTTGAAGTTGACATCTTCAATCTGAAGCACTTCACCACCGGTCAATAAATAGAATCTCTTATAGATATCCTTAACGTCAATAACATCCTCATCAGTTGATATGTTCTTGATGTCCACGATATCGTCCATGTCTTCCATGAATTCGTCACAGATTTTCTCAGGGCTGCCTTCATCAGCAATTTCACCGTCTTCAAGAAGGATTACCCTATCCGCAAGGTATTTTTGAACGTCAGGTAAATGAGATACGACAATAACAGTGATATTCAATTCCTTATTGATTTTTTTAACTGCATCCAATATTTCTTGTTTTGTTTTAGGGCATGCCATGGTTGCAGGTTCATCAAGAAGTAAAGCCTTAGGTTGCTTTGCAAGCTGCCTTGCCATGATAAGCCTTTGTTTTTCACCGCCGCTTAAGACAGATGCATAATGGTCTGCCTTATGGGTTAATGAAACAAGTTCTAAAAGCTCATCCGCTTCATCGCCGAATTCACTTTCTGCAGTTTCAAAATTGGTATCTCCTTCATCAAAATACCTGCGAGCATACAATTTTCTTAAAACATTTTCACGTACAGTGTCAGGCCATAAACCAAAGGACCTTTGAAGGTGAATTGCGGTTTCTTTTTTAAGATTATTATAATAGAATTGAGAGGATTCAGAAGTTACTTTAACATCGCCTACACTAATGCTTCCTTCATCAATATGTTCTACGCCTCTAATCGCCCTTAAAAGTGTAGTCTTACCGGAACCACTTTTTCCCATGATTCCCAATATCTCTCCTTCTTCAACTTCGAAACTTACATTCTTAAGTGCGCTGACTGAAGTCCCATCAGCCAATTCATAAACTTTACTTACATTCTCAACTTTTATCATTCTTTATGCCCCATTCATATTAATACAAATTTATATTAATGAAAGTATTTATATTTTATATTAACTATAAAAATCAAGTGATTAAAATGGCTAGCGAAAATAAAATACAAGAGTTCATAGACAGCTTAGAACAAGAAAAAATTATGATTGAAACTCATTTTGTTAACATTGAAAGAATCTTAAGAGACAATGAAAAATTAGAACAGGACAAACTAGTTGCACTAATGTCTAACTTTAACACACTAAACATTCAATACGACCAACTATGCAATGACCTCATCAAATTTATTCAAATATTTAAAGACAAGGACGAACAGGAAATTAGACTATATAAAACAGATGAACTCATCGAATTATTGGAAACAAAAGTAAACCAATTATAAAAAACTAATAATTATAATTGATTACAAGATTTCCAGTAGCATTTGTAGTTGATTTTTCATCTACGACCTGACCGTTTCTTAAAAGTTGAATTTTAAGTTCGCCATCACCGCCATCCTGCTTTTGAACATCAAGACATATTCTATCCCAAGCAGCGCAGTCCAAAACAAATGACTCTGAACCTTCACCTGATTCTGATACAAGATAAGATGGATTGCCCATTTGAGCATACCAACTACCGTTATATTGAATCACGGCACGATAAGGATATGCTGCAGATTTATGAACGGTTCCATTATCAGTGATGACATTCAGATTTTCATCATAAGA
Source organism: Methanobrevibacter sp. YE315 (assembly GCF_001548675.1). Lineage (NCBI taxonomy): Archaea > Methanobacteriati > Methanobacteriota > Methanobacteria > Methanobacteriales > Methanobacteriaceae > Methanobrevibacter > Methanobrevibacter sp. YE315. Next base: position 967,350 of record NZ_CP010834.1, on the reverse strand, counting down.
CGGCTGGTTAAAATTATAAATAAAAGAAAACAACAACAGTGCTATAATAATAATTCCCAAAACGATAACAATTTTTCTAGCTGTGCCCATATTCCAACGAGGAGTCCTTCTTGTATTATTTATTGTTTTTCCGCCATGGTCTACAAGGAGATATGCACAGTTATTACAATATACGGCTGTGGACGGATTATCATATCCACACCTCGGACATCTAACCATAAATATTTACCTATTCCAATTTACTTATAAAAACTTTATAAAAATACTTATATTTAAACTTAATGGAAAATCATCTGTTTTTTAAAAAAAATGATAAAAAATTAGTGATAATAATTATAGACATTTTCAGCCGTTTTTTGATTCATGCCATTTATTTTAGCTAAATCCTCTATTGAGGCTTGTTTTATATTATCTATGCTTCCAAAAGCTTTTAATAAATTAATTTTCCTTTTTTTACCAATCCCAACGATATCATCAAGAGAAGAGGATTGTATATCCTTACTACGGAGTTTTCTGTGATATGTTATTGCAAAACGGTGAGATTCGTCCCTGACTTGCTGAAGCAAATGTAGTGCCTTGTTGTTTTTAGGAATAATTATTGGACGTTTAGTGTTTGGAAGATATATTTCTTCAAACTCCTTTGCAAGACCAATGATTGGAATATGAGTCAAATTGAGTTTTTCCAAAACACCACATGCCATGCCAAGCTGTCCCTTACCACCATCAATCACTATCAAGTCAGGTTCGGGATCTGAGTCAATCATTTTTAATCTGCGGGTCAGCAATTCCTCCATCATCGCAAAATCGTTTGGTCCGGGAGTTTCCATCCTGAAATGCTTATACTTTTTCTTGTCCGGTTTGCCGTCCTTGAACGACACTTTAGAACCTACTGCAAACTTGCCTGAAATGTTACTGATATCGTATCCTTCAATTACACGGGGCAATTTTTCGAGTTTAAGGTATTTTTTAAGCTCTATCAATGAACTTTCCATCTTTTTCTTTTGATGCTTGATTATTTCGGCATTTTTCTTTGCCATCTTAACAAGCCTTAACTTAACACCCTTTTGAGGAACCTTAATCTTTACCTTATTTCCCCTCAAATCACTTAACCATTCCTCAAGCAATTCCTTTTCATCAATGTCCTCATCCAAGAGAATCTGTTTTGGAATATGCCTATTATAACCATAATACTGCTGAATAAAAGCGAACATGATTTCAGAAGATGACTCATATTGAGCACCGCTCATCAAAAAGTCATCACGCCCGACAATCTTTCCGTTTCGAATCGGCATTATAATGACCACGACCTCATCCTTGCTTGGAGCAATAGCTATTACATCCTGGTCCAAATCATCATCGGCCAAATCAACGAACTGCTTTTCCATAATCTCTTCAATTGAAGAAATCTGATCTCTAATTACAGCCGCCTTTTCAAATTCCTCATTTTCAGCGGCTTGCATCATTTCCCTTTTAAGATTCTTTACAATGGTTGAATATTTACCCTGGAAAAACAGATCGATTTTATTTATTATCTTCGAATATTCCTCCTTGGTTATCCTGCCATCACATGGAGCATAGCATAAATCAATCTGGGAGTTCAGGCAAGGGCCGTTCATATTGCGGCAAGTTCTTATCTTGAATAATGACTTCAGGAATTTGACTGTCTGCTTTACAGAACCAGCATCAGTAAACGGACCGAAATAAACACCGTTTTTTGTAACGTTTCTTGTAATGACCAGCCTTGGAAATTCCTCGTCAGTGATTTTGACATAAGGATATCTCTTATCATCCTTCAGCTGGACATTATATCTTGGACGATGCTTTTTGATTAAAGTGGCCTCTAAAATAAGCGCTTCCTTTTCTGAATTTGTCACTATATACTCTAAGCTATCAAAATGACTCATCAAAATTTGAGTTTTAGGTCTGTCAAGCTTTTCCCTAAAATAAGATTTGACCCTCTTAATAAGATTCTTTGCCTTTCCGATGTAGATAATGGTGTCTGTAGCATCACGCATTATATAAACGCCAGGCTTATTCGGCAGATTGTCTGGGGATTTAACTTTAGTTGACATGGAAAAACCTATTTAAGCTCAACAATATCATTTTCAATTTTCACTTTATTGTTTGCAATCATCAAATCCAAAACACTGGTTATTCTTGTTGCAGTCTTTTTAGATGTTGATTTAAATCCGAAATTACGTGAAGTCTCTTTAGCAACCTGTTTGGTAGTCAAATTAGGCTTATGGATAATGACGGTTTCTATATTTTTGGCAATTTCCTCATCGGAAATCAAATCGATGTTCGGCTTATCCCTTTTTCTGATAACAATATTGTTGTTTGAAGCGTCATATAGGAAATCTCCAATCCTTATGATGTCACCGGATTTTTCCGCTTCATCGATAGCCAAGTTTACACGTTTTTTCAAATTGGATCCTGCCCTCTTAATGTCACAGCTGTCCTTGATTCTTCTTGTTACTTCACTGACATGAATAGGCCCTTCAACATCGACAATATCATTGACTGATTTGGCCACATCTCCAATAGGCCTGTTATATAAGTCATCCTGTGAGTGCAAGCCGATGTCATTAACTTCAACATAATCTATAATCTCATCTTCCATTTTTCTTTTGCCCGGAAGCTTTTGGTCATCGAATGCCTTAAGCTGATTGTCCTGTCTATGCCTTTCCTTTTCAATTTCCTTATAATCTTCATTTGCGCTTAAAATAATATCTTCCAAAGCCCGGTCTTTAAGCTCCTCTCTTCTTTCACGTTCATGAACTGGAACCATTACATGTTCATCACTGGCTATTTCTTTTTCAAGCGCTTCCCTTTGCATTTCTTTTTTAATTCTCTGCTCTTCTTTTTCTGCAAATGTTAATCCTTCTTCCATTTCGATGATTTTATCTGAGTCATCATCACTTGGTCTTGACAGATAATCATTAGGGTCATATTCCTCTGTCCTATCGACAACAGAAACATAATCTATTTGTGTCGGGTTTTCAATTTCCTTTAAGGACTTGTTGATATACTGCATGTCCTTTTTAAATCCTTTAATGGATTCCCTGACAGATCTAGGCCTGTTTTCATCTTCATAGTAGAAATTATTCTTTTTGAGTTTGCTTGTAGCATCATTTGACCCTTGGTAATATGTGACCCCATCACCGATTTCATCTTTAGGGCTTTGCTCTTCTTCAGTTATTTCAGGTTCAACCTCAACAAACTCCTCGGCTTCATAGGAAATATCATCTTTAATTTCAGATTCACGATAATCATTGTTAAAATCATAAACTTCCTCTTCATAGGCATCTTCTTTGACCTTAGGCCTATCGAATTCATCATAAACGTCAGGTGAGATTTCTCTTCCAAACACTGGTTCTTTAGATTTCTTATTGACATTTTCGGCATTTGAAACTTCTTTAATCAAATCCTCATTTTCGAATACTTCATCTATAAAGTCCTTCATTGCCTTATCAACAATGTCCATAGCTTCATCATGGATTTCATTGCCTAAATCAAGATCTTTGTCTGTGAAAATATTCAGCTCCTCATCTTCTGTATAATCCATTTTAGGAGCTGGCCTTTCAAGGTCATCATCATTATCCCAGTCAGGCAAATTATCATTGAGGGCATTCAGTTCCTCTTCACCATTGACGATTTCAGCTTCAACGACAGAATCGTCATTCGGTGCAGGTTTATATATCGGAATTTCATCTTCCTGCATTACTTCACCTCTAACTGTTTCGACTTCTTCTTTTTCAAGCTTGGATTCACCGGCAACAACATCAGAAATAAATGACTTGACAAAGCCGGTTCTATTAGGTTTGTGTCTGTGGGCTTGCGGTTTTTCATCAATTTCCATTTCAACATTTTCTTTTGTTGAATCATCATTAAATTCCTGTTCTACAGGTTCTTCATCATCTAAAACATGCTCATCATCATGACTGTGGTCAACATAAATGTAATCATCATCAGAACCCAAATCAACTTTTTCCTCTTCAACAAAGTCAGCTTTCACATCAGAACCCAAATCAACTTTTTCCTCTTCAACAAAGTCAGCTTTCACATCAGAACCCAAATCAACTTTTTCCTCTTCAACAGAGCCAACTTCATCATCACTGACAAAGTCGATTTTCTCATCGAAAGCGAAATCAGTTTCATCATCCAAAACGCGCTCGTCATCATGACTGTGGTCAACATAGATATAATCATCATCAGAACCCAAATCAACTTTTTCCTCTTCGATTATTGGTTCCTGTTCTTTTTTCTTAGATTTGGATTTTTTAGGAGTTTCTTCAACTGCCTCTTCAGGCTCTACATCAATATAATCATCATTTACATTTTTATTTTCAGGGCTTTCATCGGATAAATCATCGGAATCCAAATCCATTTTACTTGTGAATTTTACTTTGGATTTTGGAGGTTCATATTCATCATCAGGTTTTTCAATTTCGATTTCCTCATCGTCAATAGGTTCAGGTGTGATTACATCATCAACATCAATATCATCGACTGTCTGAGTAATATCCTGATTTAAATCTGAATTTTTACCTAAGTCCTTAGTGAATTTGAGTCCTGAGAAGAATGAAGCTTTTTCTTCGTTTTCATCTTCTTCAACGGATTTCAAGATTGATTTAAATTTGTCACTAATGAGTTTTGATATTGAATCATTGTTTTCATCAGCATAGTCCTTTTCATTTTCCCAAACTTCAGCGTTGTCTTCAGGAGATACACCCTCATCTGATTCCCAAACTTCAGAATCAATGTCTACAACATCTTCTTCGCTTTCAGAAGATATAGGCTCTTCGGAAGTTGGTGTTTTGGCATCATCTTTGACAATACCTTCAAACTCATCTTCACTTTCAGAAGTTATATGCTCTTCGGAAGTTGGTGTTTTGACATCTTCATTGACAATGTCTTCATCATCAGGGTTTTCTACAAATTGTGAGGAATCTTCTTCAAATTTAACCTCATCGCTTGCAGGCTCTGCATTGACAAATTCGGAAGGGTCTTCCTTATATTCCTCCTTAGTGTCTTCACTTCCAACATTTACGAACTCAGAAGGACTTTCCTTAGATATATTGTCTTCATTAATGGAACCTTTAGGCTCATCTTCAAAGAATTCTGATGGATCTATTTCACTTACATCAATTGGTTTTTCAAGTATGTCCTCATCCGGCTTTTCAACTTCAACAAAGCTGGCAGGACCGATATCTTCAATGTTTATATCATCTGAAGAATCTTCTTCTTTCATTTTTCTTTCAGCTTCTTCTCTTTCACGGGCTATGCGCAATTCTTCAGCTTTTTTCTCAGCTTCCAATCTTCTTTTTTCTGCCAGCGCTTTTTCCTCTTCGGACCTGCGTTTTTCTTCTGCACGGGTTTTTCGAATGGATTTTTCAACAGAATCCAGGAGCTTTTTACGTCCCAAATCCCTGTTTCTATACCAATCGGTAGACCATAAGTGATAAAGTTTCCAGCCTAATCCTGTGAGCACCTGTTCACGCAGTCTGTCCCTGTCACGGGCTACTTTGCTTGATGAATACATCTTTCCATCAGTTGTTATGCCCAGAATGTATTTTCCAGGATTTTCATCATCGACTATAGCCAAGTCCACTCTAAATCCAGCACATCCTATTTGTCTGTCAACGGTATATCCGTTTTCTTCCAAAAAGCTGGCAATTGCATCTTCAAACGGTTCTTGAGTATATGCTTCTCCTTGTTGGGTCCCTAAAGTCAGGTTTTCAGCATATTCCAAAAATTCCCTTAAGGATTTCACACCATAAGGAGGATTGGCTGTCAGTTTCATGTCATAAGCCTTAAAGTTTGAAAATACCACACATTTTTCCCTTGCACGTGTGATCAATACGTTCAGCCTTCTTTCACCACCGTCTTGGTTTAGCGGACCGAAGTTAAGTGACATTTTTCTGTCTTCATCATAACCGTACCCTACACTGATAAGAATGACATCCCTTTCATCCCCTTGGATTGTTTCAAGGTTTTTAACGAAGAAACGTTCTTCCTTATTTTCTGAGAATAACGGTTCGAATTCAGGTCTTTCCTTACGTTTTACTTCCAGTGCTTCAAGGATTGCATTTTTCTGTGCAACGGAAAATGTTCCGACACCCAAACTTTTAGTATCCCCATACTTTTCAAAGTGGTTGAATATTTCATCTGCAACATCTTGCGCTTCCAGCGGATTTGCAGATGATGAACCTCTGTGATATGCAGTGTTCGGGTTATAATGGAACTTCAAACCTAGTTCAGGGTCATTGTGTGAAGGTGAAGGGTAAACCAATAAGTCATCATCATAAAATTCCCTGTTTGAAACTGTAATCAATGATTCGTGGCGGCTACGGTAGTGCCATTTGAGCATTTTTACAGGGAATGAAAGTTTACATAAATGAAGGATACTTTCCATATCAAGGGATGTAGCTTCCTCTTCATCGCTTTCAGCATCAGACATCTGGTCGAAAAATGAAGTCGGAGGCAGTTGTTGGGTATCTCCCATTACCACTGCTGTTTTTCCTCTCATGAATGCACCGAGCGCATCTTCCGGTTTTACCTGACTTGCTTCGTCAAAGATAACTACATCAAACTGCAGTTCCTCATTTGTCGGATCCAAATACTGCGCAATGGACAATGGAGACATCATGAAACAAGGCTTGATTTGTTTTATCATTCCACCTGCCTTTTCTAATAATTTTCTTACAGGCATGTGTCCGCTTTTTCTTGTAAACTCTCCAGCGAGTATCTTTGCCTGCGGATTTTCTGTTCCTCCAAATATTTTTGGAATGTTGCTGTTGAGTTTTTGGAATATCCTTTTTCTGTTTAAAACTAAAATCTTTTTGTCCAGGTCTTTGAATTCTCGGATTCTGTTTTCATGAAGCTCGCCTACAAATGTTGCAAGTTCATGATTTTCAACAAATAATATATTTAAAAGTGAATCTGCGAAGTTTCCTTCAACCAATGCTTCAATATCCTCTTTTTTGATGTTTCTTTTTTCTATTGAATCTACAAACATCTTTGCATTGGATGTTTTAAGCGCATTTTTGGTATTCAAATATTGGGACCATAAGTGAAGGCTGGAAAGTTGTCCTCTCCAGTTGTATAGTTGTTCCTGCCATGCTTCAAATGGAACGTCCCCGGTTTCCCTTTTGAAGATTAATTTGCTTCTTGGGTTTAGCTTATCCTTAAGTTTGGATAAGACTCTTACAAACTCTTCACCGGAGTCAATATATTCTGCAAGGTCCCTTTCGGGTTTGATATCGAATAAATCCTTGCTCATCAGGTCAATTGTATTTTCGGAAAATGTTCCTTCACGCACAAGCGCTGTAAATTCACTCATCCATTTTGCAATGGCTTTCAAATCGTTTACATTTGCATTCAGGTGCCAATAGCCACCGTAATATTTTTTGCCTAATGCTTCATTGGCTTCCAGGTTCTTTCTGATTTTTATTACGGCTTTTGCTTCCTGCAAATCCCTTATGATTTCATCAACACTGCCCGGAACAGGCACTGCATAATATCTTTCGACAAGTTCAATGTGCTGTTTGTTATTAAAGAATCTGAATTTCTTGTGTGAAATGTTTCTTAGCTCGTATATCAGTCTGTCAATATCTGCCTGGAAAATGCTTTGGTTGAATTTGGTTAAAGCTCCTGAATATTTTTGATACTTTTCAAGCTCATATATTAATTTATATGCATCGTCGTTGTTAGTATTCCATGCACCGGATTTGATTATGCTTCCGTCAATCAGTTCTGCATTCTGGGATTTTATAATCTCAAAGGCTGAAAGTGAATTTTGAAATTCATTCAATGTATTAGGCTGCTTTATTCCATAGATATCATAAACCCTTCCACGTTCAACAAGGAAATTGTCCAATGCAAAGAGTGTATCGTTGATGAGCATTTCGATTTCCCTCAAATCAGCCGGAAGCAGACTTTTAGGAGCGCATTTGCTCCAAGGGTTTTCCTTTGAAATTGTCTGATAAAGCTCAGCCAAGTTTTCCAAAGCTATTTTCATGTCATCCAAATCCTTCAGGGAAACGGATTCTGGATTTTCAAACCTGACCAGAGGCATTATCATGCCTTTTGTTGCAAAATGATCATCAGCGGATTCCTTCATACCATACAACTGGAACGCTGAGAGGTTTACAGCAAATACAGGTTTGTGAATGATTTGGGAATAATCATCAAGCTGGCGGCGCAAGGTCTCCAGTTTACGGATGGTCTGGTCAATGTTTAAAGGCTCCTGAGCCCTTACATTTGTTGCCTTCTGCAAGTCCTTGAGGAACTTTTTCCTCCTTGTCTTGTGGGAGTGAAGCTCCAATACGAATTTACCCAAACCGACTGCAGTCAATCTGTCCTTTACCACATCCAACGCAGCCATCTTTTCTGATACGAATAAAACTGACTTTCCTTCCGCTAAAAGTTCAGCAATTAAATTAACGATTGTCTGTGACTTACCTGTTCCAGGAGGTCCTTCCACAACAAGGTTACGCCCTGCCTTTACATCCTGAATTGCAGCGATTTGTGAGGAATCAGCGTCAAGAACCTGATACATGTTCTGGTATTCCAGTCTTGAATCAATGTCCTCTTCCCTGAATGCTTCCTGGTCGTTTTTGGCAGGGTTGAAGATGGCCTGTATCAATTCGTTTTTGGTCAAGTCAACATTTTCCGCCCATGCATCCGGGTTTAAGTCATTATACATTACAAATTTGGTAAAACTAAAGAAACCTAAAGCCACATTACTGTTTACATCCCATCCTTCCATTCGTGACACTGCACGGCGGACGCTAGCAATATAATGGTCGATTACTTCACCATACCTTTTAAATTCAAAATTAGGAAGTTCTATTCCCGCTTCCAATAATTTAGCCTTAAGTGAAATGTTAGTCTGAATATCCTCTCCAGTCCATTCAAGGTTGAATGACTCCCCAACCTTTTTCCTTTCCATTGAAACTGGAATCAACACTAAAGGGGCATTGTTTTTCTGTCTTGGCTTGGATTTGTCCTTCCACTCTAAGAATCCTATTGCCAGATAAAGGATATTATAACCCTGTTCCTGAAGCATTGTTTTAGCTTGGTTATTTATATAATACAATCTTTTTTGAAGTTCCTTTGGGGTCAAATCGGTAGCTAACTTCTTGTCTCCTTCAGAAAACATTGACAGATCAAATGGAATATGATCCCAGACTGAAGATTTGTCTTCCTTCTTGTCCTTCTTATTGGCTACAAAATACATTTTGTTTTCCTGCAGAACCAATGTCTGGAAAAGGTTTGTAGGAGACTGATTTACTATGGTGAGGGTTTTAGCTCTTGATTTGAAGTTAAGAAGCTGATTTCTTAATGTTAAATCTAAAAGCTCCTTACGTAGATTCTTAAACTCCCTTTCAATTATATTATCTGATTTATTTAACATGATGACCCTTTGTAGTGTTTAAAAAATTTAGAAAATACATATTTAATTATAATCCTATTAATTAATAAAGTTTTCTAAAAATTGTAAAAAACTTGAATTTTTGCTGAAAACTGAATTAATCCCAATAAAATAAGACTAATAATAATTCTGACATGTATAAAATGAAAAATTTAGAAATGGATTGAAATTATAATTTTAATTTTTTCAAAAAAAATTACAAATTTTAACATAATTTAAGGTAGATTAATAAATAAACATTACAATAAGTTACTAATTTTCCTGCTTGCAATCAGCGATGCAAAATCACCGGATTGCCTGATTGACTTGGACATCAGGCGCTGAGTAATGTAAGCTGCCATATAAGTGTCGCCACAGCCAGTTGTGTCAACAATGTTTTCACATTTGACGGCTTCAATTTTTATTTCATCATCTGAAATGATTCTAGACCCATGACTTCCATTAGTTACTACCATCTCATCTACATCAAAGTCTGTGCCAATGATGTTTGCTTCCGCCTCATCTAAAAATATTGATTTAACGCCTTTTAAAATAACACTCAAATCATCGAAACATGACAATCCTATTGCATAATTCCCGTTTACTTCACCATCAGGAACTCTTAAAAATCCCTGAATTGAAATGAAAATCGGAACATCGAAACTTTTCAGATATTCGATAGTTTCAAGTGGAAAATCAAACCTGTTTAAAGGATTCAATACAAACCCGTCAATTTGTGAAGGCAAAATATCTTCCAAATCGCTTTTTAAAATTGGAATATCTGCAAAATTGCTTGATTGCACACGCACATCCAAATCATCTGGATTCGGATAATCATTTACAAAAAAATGAGTATCCTCTTTCAGAATTACTTTAACCTTATCCTTTGCAGGAAAATCATCAACCAGATTCTCATCTGCACAGTTTACGATAGCCAGGTAATCTTCAAAGTATTTTTCAAAAACTTTGCTTTGGTAGTATGTTGCACCGCCAATCTTATGAGACTCCTTCTCTCCAATAACAATCAAATCCCTGGTTACGGGACCAATAACAACCAGTGTCATAATGCTTTTCCTTCAGTCAAATTCTATAGTAATGTCTACGATATGATATTTGGATGATATTCTATAAATCTCTTTTTTAATTTCATCCTGCATTTCCCAATTGTCAATTGCAACCTTCAATGTCAATACAGAATCGATTCCGTCAAGGGACCATGCATGGAAATCATCGATTGCATTTACGCCTTTGATATTCAAAACATTCTCCTTGAACTCTTCAACATCAAAATGATTTGGTGTCTTTTGAAGCAGAACCTCAACGGACTTATGTAAATTCCTTCCGAGGTTGAATATCAGCCACAGGGCTATGCCTATTGAAACGAAAGGATCTAGATATTGAGCCCCATCCCAGAACATCAAAACCACACTTAAAATTAGGATAGCAACCCATTCGAAAACATCTCCAAGCTGATGGAACAGAATGGCCTTTTCATTGAAGGTTTCACCATCATGAAGCTTGTGAACTGAGATTGATTTAAAAATGATTCCAACAATGGCAACAACAAGCATTCCACCTGCATCAATGCCTTCAGGCGCAAACAGTCTTGGAATGGCTTCAAGAAGTATGACAAATGCCATTATTATAACAAAAACTGAGGTTATGACAGCTCCAAGAATTGAAAACCTCTGATAGCCGTAGGAATATTTGTCTGTTGAATCCTTTTGTGAGACATGCTCAAGAAACCATGCTACAGCTATTGAAATGGTATCTGACATGTCATGAATGCAGTCTGCAAGAATAGCCATACTGTTTGTGGCCAGACCCCCTACAATGACGATAATATTGAAAGCCAAATTCATGAAAAAAACAAATGCCAGATTTTTGCCGGCTTTCTTGTGATGATTGTGAATGTCAATTCTCATAACTTTAAATTATATAATTCAAACAATAAAAAAGTTATTTAAACTAGAAAATAGAAACTTTAAGGTACAATTAAGTTATATTTATATAATTAAAAAATGTAAATTATATTAGTGATTTGAAATGGCAATAATTGGAACTACTATATTTTCACATATTATTCCTGTAATCTGTGGATTTTTCGGAATTGTATTTATTATCTCAGGGTCTTTAGAAGAAGACAAAGGCAAATTAGGATTAGGCATTGCATTATTCCTTATAGCTTGCATTTTCCCATATGTTATTTTAAGCGTTATAGTCTAGATGTTTTTGAATCTGTAGGCATCCCATATTTTGTGGAAATATTCCATTATTAAAAAGATAAACTTTTACCATCTCCATTACTGTCAATAGGAACACATCCTCTTGGCCTGATTTTCACCATTGTTTTCCTAAACGGCCATATTATTTTTAAATAATCTAAACAAAATTTAAAGTTTTAATAAGTTGTATTGTATTGTTTTAATATTCAAAATCCCACATTATAAAATTTATATCAAAAACGAACTATTTTCAATTAAAAAAACTTGTTAAAAAGTAAGAAAATATTTATTTAATAATAAATATAAGTAATAGTATGAATAGGAATGTGGATAGTTCAAATAAAGTTGGTGCATTTAAAAAGTCGAATTATTTAAAAGATTTAATAATCTTTTTAATCCCTGTTGTAATATTCCTGTATTATCTTCATGTTTATAATCCGGGGATTTTAACTGTTGACTCATACAGTCAACTTCACCAGATTGCTACAAAGCACTATACAAATTGGCATCCGTTTTTCCATACACTTATTGAAAAGGTCTGCATCAAGATATTTCCAAGCCCAGTCTCAATTTGCGTTCTTCAGATTTTGACATTTTCAGCAATGTGGACCATAATCTGCAGATTCAATAGAAGAAAAAATACCGGCCTCGATAAACAGTTCATCCTGCAGGTTATTGTTACATTAGCTATCAGTTTAATTCCTATCAATGCAATATACTCAATTACACTTTGGAAAGACATTCTATTCAGTTATTTCCTGATGTTTTTATGTTTCTTAATCTACAGATTATTGATTAGAAAGGGCAATCTAAGCACTGGATTTGCCGTTGTCCTATCTGGTGTCATGGCTTTTGTGGCTCAATTAAGACCAAACGGCATCTTTATCATTATAATAATGTTAATTATAATTGCAGCATATCTTTATAAGAACAATAAAGCTCAAAACTTCTATATAATTATACCTGTACTAACCGTAATCTTCATATTAATGATTGCATCATTGAATGTGGCATTTGATGTTGAAGACAATCAAAAGGATGCAGTATTTACAAAAGTTTCACATATGCTTGCCAATTATGACATGAATCTTGACATAAGCAAAGAAGACAGGACAATGATACATTACTTAATTGACGAAAAGTCAATTAAAGAAAAATATAAGCCTACATATTCGGATCCGATATGGGGAAGCGCCAATGAACAAATATTCGATAATAATAAGGCCGCTTATATTGGAATGGCTGTCAAATATTCCATAACAAATCCTGGACACTTCATAAAGTACGTTTTAGAATCCTCTCCGATAGTATGGGACATTACCAGAGACAGCGATTGGGTAGGTTCAGTGTATAAAACAGACATAAACAATGCAAACAGGTTTTTCTATTCAAATAATGTGACTCCTGCATCAAAATATGATGGAATGATGGCAAGACATGCAGGAACTCCAGAATACGATCGTCTTAACGATTTTGCATATTCTATTAAGGATAATCTCCTTACTGATACACTGTTTGACAGTCCTGCACTATACATGTATCTTGCAATAATTCTAATGGTGTTGATACACTTCATTACCAAATCCAAGGACATATATGTTGCATATATACCAAACTTATTGAATATAATCCTTGTTTTGTTTTCAACACCGATACAAGACAACAGATACTTATATCCGAATTTGCTGGTCGCATATCTATTGATAATTATTCTGATTGGAGCTTACGCCAATAGGAATTCAGAACCTGAACCTGTAACAGAAAAAAAAGTAGATTACAGCGATCTGCCAAATGACAGCAGATTCTATATTGAATGAATTTATAGAAAAAAGACAATAGAAAATGTTGTTTTAGGCTTTAAACAGTGCATTCCATCTCGAAATCCATGTCTATGACAAAAACTCAGTGATGGAAAGCTATGAGATAGGAATTCCAGAAGAGCATAATGTTTAAAGCCTTCTTAAAGACTTGCAGTTCAGAACTTTTTAGTCTAGGAGTTTAACTTCACCTGAATGTAGGCTAGTTCCTATCAATACTTTTTTTATACCTATTGAATCCAATTCACTAAGAGATTCCTTGTTCAAACCGCCTGCAATAATCAACTTGTCTTTCAACTCTTCAAATTCCTTAAGCAATTCTTCATTATATCCCTTTTCTGTGCCCACACCGCTAATATCCAGAATGATTATTTCGTTAGGGTCTATTTTTTTAAGGAATTCCTTAAAGTCATGCAGACTTATATCCATGTTTTTTGCAAGAAGCTCATTATTCTTTACATCAACACTGATAACGATTCTTTCCTTAGGATATTTTTCGAATATCTTTTCGATTTCCTCAAGGCTTTCTATGGTTTCTGTTGGTACAATGATTTTATAAGCGTAATCCAGGAAGAATTTAAATCCTTCAAGATTTTTGACTCCACCGTCAAACATCACATGCAATATTGTGTTAACCATCTTAACGTCATTGATATTATGGCCATTGGATTCGATTAGATCCAAATCGGCAATGTACATTTCATCAGCACCGTTTAATCTTAATCCGTTTGCAATGTCAACCGGATTGGAGGAAGATGCAAAAACAGTTCTTAATGGTTGATAGGTGTCTCTCATACCAGATTTGCCGCTTACGGCCTGGTGTTGTTTCAGATCAATTACAGGAATTTTCTTAATCATAATTATAATTAGAATATTCAAATATTAATAATTTTAAAAAAAAAAGCTTAAGGAGGTGAGATGAGCGTATGTGTTTTTTGGCCCATCTCGAGTATAAAAAAATAATGATCAATTTACGGTAAATAACAAGGAGTGTTATGAACCTCTATTTATTAAGTTAATTTACATACTATATAAATGTTACTATAATTTAGAAAAATTAAAGTATACTTGAATAAAATATTTTTAATAAATTCCTTAATTAATGAACGATATTGCAAATTAAATATAATAATATTGACAAAACTGAATAAAATTATAAAAATAATAAAACCAGCATTTTTAAAGGCTTTAAAACAGATAAAAAATAATAAAATTTGCTTGATAAAGTTAAATTGATAAAAATAAAGTAAAAAGTTTGAAGTAGAAACAGAAGAGGGAATTTGAAAGATAGTATTTGTGTAAATGTTCTAATTTGTTAAGCAATTGTCGTACTTCAAACTATAGATAAAGATTGAACTTTATAGTATAAATACTTTTTTATAAAAAAGTATTACTTAATATAATAAAAAGAATATAAAAAGTATTACAACAGATGAAAAAAAAATAATTATTCCCTATAATTCTCATCAATATATGAATCAAACTTCAAATAAGCTTCATCAATGGCATTAGTTACCTGATCTTGTGTGATTTCAGACAGTTCATCAAAAAGAACTCCAACATCAACATCAACATCCAACTGCTCATTTTCATAACTGAGAACAATATCCAAATCCAAATCTTCCAACTCTTTCATGGAAATTGTCTTTGAAACTTCACGTTCAAGAATTTCACCGAAATCATCGGAAATTGTCTCCAAATCATCTTGGGTTAATGTTTTGAGTTTAGACATAAAAATCAAAAAAAAGAAAATAATAGTATTAAGCCTATTGGCCCATACCATTCATAGCTGCTTGGATAGTAGCTTGCATTTCTTCAAGTTTTTTCATGACTCTTTCTTCTTGGCGGGTCATAGTCTGTTTTCTTAATTGAAGAGTTTCTAATTTGTCTTCCATATCAGCTAAAGCGTCAGCGTATTCCACTTTAATGAGTAAAGTGCCTGCTTGTTTAAATACTTCAGTAGATTCGTCAGTTTTTTTAAGTTCTTCTAAAGCTTTTTCAGTTTCTTGAATTTGAACTTCAACATTTTGGACTTGTAAACTTACAGCTTGAGCTTGTTGTTGTAATTGTTGAAACTGATTTAATTGATGTTGAATGTTTTCAGGAATCTCCATTTTATCACCTTATTTTTTTTAGTTTTTAATAATCATATGAATATTAATTTGTCAAATTATTTATTTCTAATGCTAATTTAATCCACTTTATTGCTGAGTTTACAGAAGCTCTAAATGAAGTGGAGTCCTCTGCATCGATATTAATTATTATATTAGACTCATCCAAATCAATGGTCATGGATGATCTAAAATCAGGAGCAGTATTGAATTCTAAAAGAATAGAATCATAAATTATCTTTGCTTGATGACTGTTGTCAAATTCTATTACGATGTTGCTTTTAACGGATTCAAGAGGGCTTTCATCAATCATTTGAAACCTCTAAAATCTTTTTGACTTTGATTTGAAAATCAATCTTATCTCCGAACTTATTGACAAAATTGATTTTGGCAGCTAAATCATCGCTTTTAGAAATTAAGATATAATTGTCCTCTGCTTTATCCACTAGATCCATGTCCAGAATATCCTTCAAGACATTAAGCTCATCCACTTCAGATACTATTTTCAATTGGGAAGGAGCAATATTCATTTTTTCACTTGCATCGGATGCTCCGATAAGAACTGTAAGCAACAATTCGCCTTTATTAGAATAAAATGAAATTCTACTAGGATTTCCCTTGATTTCGTTTACAATAGCTAAATTGAATTCATCCACTTCCAGTGCCTTCAATAAAAGCTCGCGCATGTTCATTTTTCCTCTGTTTACAGAGGTTGAGCCTGTTGCGTGTGCTAAATTTTTACAGAATTTTCTAGTTTTTTGAGAAGGTTTTCTAGAAGTTGAAATTAACATTTAAATCAAAAATAGTAAAAAATTAAGTAAAAGCAGATGATTATCTTGCTTTTATTATTCTAGTGGTTTCTGGAACATTTTTAAATAAAATCCTATATCTGCATTTAGGACATTTATTTTCCATGTAGCTTTTGTGGTCTACTTCTGCTCCACAACGTGGACACCTGTACAAGGCTTATTCCTCCACTTTAATGTCTCTTATACTGCGTGCTGCAGATTTTGCCATAGGAGTTTGTGGGATGTAAGCTCCACCAGTAAATACTGCACCACATTTTCTGCATTTCCAAATTCCAGCAGCTTGTCTTTTTACATAAGGTCTAGCACATTTAGGACAAACATGGTCTTTTTTCATGTTTTCTTCAATAATCTTTACAGATCTTTTTGCTTTTCTTCCGTATCTTGCACCGAACCTTCCTGTGATACCAACTTTTTTAGTTCTTGCCATTTATATTCTCTCCGTAATAATAAAATTTAATAAAATGCAAATTTATTTAATTTGCATTGATTATCTAATAATCATAAAATAATCTAATATGATAATATTATACTAACTAATATTTAAAGGTTTGCTAAAAATAAGTAATTTTAAGAAAAAAACACTAAATTAGTATAAAATATAAAAGTTTTGATGAGAAAAATCAATTTCCTATAAATCATTATGCCTCATTACGATTCTCATCAAAAAAATATTAAATAAAACCTAACTATTCAGGAGGTGAATAATTAGGGCTTTCATTAGTAATTAACAAGTCATGAGGGTGGGATTCCTTAATACCGCTGCTTGTAATCCTAACGAATTGTGCTTTTTCCTTCATTGCACCAATATTTTCAGCACCGCAGTATCCCATAGATGATTTCAATCCACCAACTAACTGGAATAAGATTTCTGCAATGGTTCCTTTATATGGTACAGCGCCTTCAATTCCTTCAGGAACATACTTTGTATGGTTCATTTTACTTTTGGAACCTTGGAAGTATCTGTCTGCTCCACCATCATACTCACTGGTCATTGCACCCATGGAACCCATTCCACGGTATTTCTTATATTGCTTACCATTCATTACAACAATATCACCAGGAGCCTCTAAGGAAGCTGCAAGCAAGTTACCAAGCATAACTGCATCTGCACCGGCACCAATAGCTTTTGCAACATCACCGGAATATCTGATACCACCGTCAGCAATTACAGGAACTCCTGCATCTGCTGCAGCATCGGCAACATCTGAAATAGCTGTTAATTGTGGTACTCCAACACCTGCAACAATACGGGTGGTACACATTGAACCTGGACCTATACCTACTTTAAGTGCATCTACACCCATTGAAATTAAGTCTTCAGCAGCTTCAGCGGTTGCAATGTTTCCTACACATAATTCAGCATCAATGTTATCTTTGATTGTTTCGGTGAATTTAACTACGTTCATGTTATGTGCATGAGCACAGTCAATTGAAATGATGTCGGCACCAGCCTGATCAAGTGCCATTGCCCTGTCCAAATCAAATGGTCCGCATGCAGCAGCAACCAAAAAGTTGCCGTCTTTATCACGGGCCGCTTTTGGATATTGAGCATGATTCAAAATATCTTTAATGGTAATAATTCCTACCAATTTGCCATCATGAACAACAGGAAGCCTTTCCACCTTGTTTTCATAAGCGACATTCAATGCTTCTTCAGCTGAAATGCCTTCCTCAACAGTTACGACATCAGAAGTCATGATGTCTTTTACAGTTTTATGAGGTTCTGATTTTAAGACTGGCCTGATATCCCTTTTGGATATAATACCAATGATTTCATCACCTTCAACAACTGGAAGGCCGCTGATTAATTCATCCTGCATTTTTGCTTGGACTTCAGCAATGGTAGAATCTTTAGAAATGGTTACAACATCACGAATAGTTAAATCTTCAGCGTTTTTGACTTTCTTAACTTCTTCAACCTGTCTTTCTTGAGTGATATTTCTGTGGATTACACCGACACCACCTTCCTGTGCCATAGCTATCGCAAGGTCTGCTTCGGTAACAGTGTCCATAGCAGCACTTAAAACAGGGATGTTCAGTTTAATTCCTTTACCTAACTTTACAGTAATATCAATATCCTTTGGTTCCACATAACTTGCGTTAGGAGTCAAAAGAAAATCATCAAAAGTATAAGACATTCTTGCTTCTTGAACCTTTTTTGAAAATGACATAAGTAACACCTGATTAGAATGAATCACATAATTCTTTAAGCTCAGCTACGGCAGTGTGGTGTATTTTACCGGTATTTCTGTCACCGCCAATGCAAGCGGCACCTCTGATACCCACAACATCACAGCCGATATCATGCAATGGTTTTAATTGTTCTTTTTTAACTGAACCTGCAAGGGCAGTCAACAAACCATAGCCGTGAGCTTCTTCAACAAATTCTTTTAATTGATCAATATCTAAATAATCAAATAATGTATGACCGTCTTTGACTGCAGTATCAAGCATAGCTAAGTCGCATCCAGCATCTTTTGCCACTTTTGGAATTTCCATAGGATCAACTGCACCTACACGGTGAGCATCAGCATAACCTGCAGCTACAATAATAGTATCTTCACTAACATCTTTTACAGTTTTTACAACATTTTCCATGACTTCAACAGCTTCATCATGGTCTTTTGTTCCATATAATCCAACTTTGATATAGTCTGCTCCGGAAACGTGAGCCCCCATTGCTGCAAGAGAAACAGTACCCGGTTTGTAAGGCACGTCACCTAAAGTAGCGCTGACAAGCTTGTCTTCAGGAGTTAATTCCCTAATTTCTTTAATAACCCATGGGAAATTAGCGCCTAAAGAACCTTCCTTAGGATTTTTCACATCAACAATATCTGCTCCGCCTTTAATTGATTCAAGAGCTTCTTCACGATTTATAGGACTTATTAATAGAAGCATATATTTCCTCCAATAAAATATAATTTTATAATATAATAATATTACTTCTTTATTATTTATAAATATTATTGATTTTTAAAAAAAAATAATAAAAACAGAAAATTAATAAGGTGAATCATTTTTTGAAACATTATCCTTAATCACACCATGAGCCTTCGGATAGAAACCAACATCGGTTGACAATTTTCTCATGTTCTCGATAATTTCATTGGTTGGAATGGCTACGGGACAGTTCAAAGTGCATAATCCGCATAGAGTGCACATGTAAAGGCCTGAATTAAAACAGGTTTCATCATCTTCTATGAATTTTGACATTGCAACTCCCCTACCTCCAAGATAATTGTTGAATCCGAATTCGTTTCCAACTGCATTATATACCGGGCAGTGGACAACACAGTTTCCGCAACCTATGCAATAAAGGCATTCCGGAGTTGCATTGCTTCTTCCGTTATCCAACAATATTACAAATACCTTTTCAGCACCATACATATTTTTCAAGAGCTTTTTTTCTATATCGGCTGTTTTTGAAGGTCCTGAAACTACATTCATATATGATGTCACATAGCTTCCTGTGGCAAATATTGTTTCAAGCTTTACAACTGAGATTGCGTCCTCTAATGTAGGCACTATTTTATCAATTCCAGCTACAATTATATGCAAATCTTTAAGGGAAACTATTGAAATATTGCCCTCATTGTGCACCATTACAAGAGACCCCTCTTCGGAGGCCATTGCATTAGCTCCACTTATACCTACATTTGCACTTTCAAGACGTTTTAGCACATCATGCCTTACGGTTTCCATGATTTCCCTCGGAACAGGACTGACGTTAACATCCAATGATTCGTTTACGATATCTGTGATATTTGATATATTCAAATGAGATGCAGGACCTGTTGGATGAACTGGCTTATTGTCAGTTTTTTTAAGCTGCAGAATCCTGTCTCCCAAGTCTGTTTCAACAACATCAATGTTTTCACCGGCCAAATGCTTTTTAAGATTGATTTCGCCTAAAGTATTAGATTTGGCCTTTGCAACAGTAGTGCACCCATATTCATCAAGTAAATCATCGATAATTTTTAAAGCATCTTCGGAAGTTTTGGCAAATTTGAAATCAATGTCGTTGCGTTTAAAGGATTCGCAAAGCTGATTGAAGAGCTCTTCATTGTTTTCAATGGAGTATTCCTTGATTTCACGAACTCTGGATATCAGTCTTTGGGTGGATGGTGATTCCTTAATGGAGTTTGATCTGCTTTTGACTGTATTGAATGATTTTCTCATTGTTTCAAGTTCACTATCTTTCATCCAAATCACCATATTTCACTAAAAATTCAGTTAAATCAAGTACTTCCAAATCATCATTTTCCAAATTAAGTTTGCAGAATGGGCATGGAGTGATTAATGTCTTGCATCCTGTCTTTTTTGCCTGATTAATTCTTAATTTTGCCATTTCAGATGCAATTTCAGGATAGGCTGACTTAACACCGCCACCGGCACCGCAGCATATACTGTTTTCGCGAATGTTTTCCATTTCAACAAGATTTGAAACTGACTTAATCACATCTCTCGGTTCGTCAAACACATCACAATGGCGCCCCAGATGGCATGAATCATGATAGGTTACATCCAAATCATTTTTTGATAAACTTAATTTGCCTTGCCTAATCAATTGGTCAAGTAATTGGGAAATATGAACTACATCCAATCCTTCATAATCTTCTTTTAAGGTTTTATAGCATCCCGCACAGGAAGTGATGATTGTTTCACCTTCAAGAATCTCAGTATTCTTTTCAATCTGCTCTTGAGCTTCCTTTAAAAATCCTGTCCTGAGCAAAACTGATCCGCAACACTTTTCATCATCCAGGATATGATAATCAACACCTGCCAATTTCAATAGCTTTTCTGTTGCAGACTGAATATTCGGCAATTTCTCTCGTGCAGTACAACCCCTAAAATACAACATAGACTATTCCTCTTTATCATCAAGGGATATTTCATTGTTTAATGCTACTTCCTTAACGATCTTATTAACATCATCTTCCAGTTTATCCATTTTAGTGTATAGCTTGAAGATTGTGTAAACTAAAACTGCAAAAACAATTATAATTATAAAATCCAAACCACGGGTTATACCAAATAAGCGAGCAAATGAATTACTGAAGTTAGGGAAAACTGCAAATAAACTAACTAAAATCCAGAAAATGGTCCATAATATGGTTGTAACTAAAGAATTTTTCTCTTTTAAGTATCTGACTAAAAACCATACAATAGCTATGATTGCTATTATTGGAAATAAAATTGAATATAATAACATTTAATCACCTAAAATTGATGTCTAATCATTTGAATTAAAATTTTAAATGCAACTGTCACGTTTGTTCCTTTTGCTTGAGTTTCAGGAGTGTAGATTGTTCTGATTGGAACCTCTTCAAATGGAATATTATTATCATTAACTTCCCGTATGAATTCGGAAGAAATAAGATATCCTCTGGCATTGATATCAATTTTTTTCAAAGCATCAATGGTTATTGCCCTGAAACCTGTTTGTGAATCGCTTACATCCACTTTATAAAATATCTTGGTCAAAATATTCATGATTGCATTTGCAATGTTTCTGCTTAATGGCATGTCCTTTAAAGGCCTTACTCCAATTACCGCTTGAGCCCTGCCGGTCACCAACGGTTCCAAAACGTTTTCCAAATCATTGGCATCATGCTGACCGTCCGAATCCATATTGACAATATATTTTGGATTGTATTTCAAAACTGCATCAAAGCCTGTTTGCATAGCTACGCCGACACCACGATTAATGATATGTGAGTAGATGAAGATACTTTTAGGATATTTCCTTTGAGATTCCTTAACAACCTCCAAGGTATTGTCTGAAGAACCATCATTAACAATGACCATTTTATAACCTTTTTCTGCAATTTCTTCAATTACAGGATGGATTCTTGTTGCTTCATTATATGCCGGAAGAATGACATATGTTGCTTCCTTATCTTCCTTTGAAATTTCAAATCCCATTTTTCACCTTTTATAATGGTCCTGCATCTTCTTTTCCTTCACGCATTCCCATTCCAGCTTCTTTTCTCATTGCTTTTCTGTGATACATCATCTTTATTAAGTTTTGCGCATGTTCGCGTGCCCTGTTTTCTGCAAGTTTGGCAAGTTCAACAGGATCTTCCTCTTCATCTTCATGGACAAACACTTCAAGAATATGTGTATTTGTCATGAGCTGTGCATTAATAAGGCCTGTTGATGCCTCATGAGCACACATCTTATCCTTTTCCATAGGCCCAGGCATTCCAAGCGCCATTACAATATCACAGTTTTCTTCTTCAATGAGAATTTTAGCAGTTACTGGCAAATCCTTTACACCAGGAACAGTTTGTCTGATTATTTTTAAATCATAAGCATTGTTTTTAAGCTCGTCAATAGCTGCAGCAGCCATATCAAATCGAGCAAAAGTTGTATCACAAATTCCAATTCTCATAACTTCACCTTATAAAAAAAATATGTTTTTATTAATATAAATGTTTAATCAATTATATAAAAATATTATAAGTATTATCACAAGTAATACTTTGAGTGATGAGATTATGAAAAATTACTGAAATAAAAAAAAAATTAGTTTTTGTTTAACAATTCCAAAAACTTATCCTTAGCTTCATCAATTGTTAAAGGATAATCCCCTTGCATGTCAAAGCCTTCATCCTCAAGCTGCTGGAATAAGTCAGTAACAATAGGAACCTTTAAATTAGCTTGTTCCAATATTTCAGGCTTTGCAAAAATCTCCTTTGGAGTTCCTTCGCCAATCAGCAAACCGTCAACCAATACAAAGACCTTAGTTGCATAATTAGGAACTAAATCAACTTCATGTGTTGAAATTATAATTGTAATCCCTTCATCATTAAGCTCATTCAGTAGTTTTGACAAATCGACTACACCCTGCGGGTCAAGACCTGCAGTAGGCTCATCCAAAACCATCACTTCAGGTTTCATTGCAAGAATTCCTGCAATCGCCACCCTTTTCTTTTGTCCTCCACTTAAATGATGAGGAGCTGTTTTTTCGAATCCGGACATTCCAACACGGTCCAAAGCCTCTTCAACTCTGTCTTGAACTTCCTCCATGGATAAACCCAAGTTCAAAGGTCCAAAGGCAACATCCTCTTCGACTGTAGGAGCAAAAATCTGGTCATCAGGATTTTGAAATACGATTCCAACTTTCTGCCTGAATTTAAGCAGGGATTTCTTATCATATTTTAACTCTTCACCATCAATGAAGACCTGGCCTTCATCCGGTCTGTAAATTCCATTCAAATGAAGAAACAAAGTTGATTTACCAGCACCATTTTTACCTAAAAGAGCTACCATTTCACCCCTTTCGACTTTAAGGCTGACTCCCTTAAGTGCTTGATAATCAGAATTATAGGAATATTTAACATTTTTTACTTCTAACATTTCAATTCTCCTTTTTTCTTGGTTCATATACCGGAAGTTCTCCATTATAACCTCTTGAATCTAAAGCAAACTGCAATGTTTCACTTTTATCCAGAGATCTTAAAAATATTGTACTTGCAAGAGCTCCTAAAGATTTGAATGAAGACCAATAGGTGTTATATCCTAGTCTGGTATCCTGAGCTTTCTGCATTGTATCGATTTCATTCAAGAATATGAAAATTGTATTATACATCAAAAGAGCAATTTCTATCATTACTTTTGGAACTTTTAAAGTTCTTAAACAATTTAAGATTTTTGCAATTGGTGTAGTGAGTGCTAAGAAACCTAAACAAGGCAGACATCCCATTACACGCATAAATGTATAAACGGCATAATGCCAGGAATCTGTTGTAACTACAATACCCCATATTCCGGTTTCATAAATAACATCCCCCTTTCCAAAGAAGAACATTAAAAAAATACAAGTTATTACAAGAAATGCCATTGGAAGTGACAGAAATTTCAAATAAGATTTATAATTGATCTTAGCAATAGCTAAAATAACAATGGACATTACAATAAAAATGAATACGTCAAAATACAGATTATCGAGTGCTAATGTAACAATTAACAATATTATTGTTAAAAACAATTTAAAATAAGGATTAGTTTCTGTTAAATTATTATGATGCGCAATATAATCCATATCAAATTTCATAAAACCACTTAATCTCTAAAAAAAGAAAAAAAATAATAAAGAAGAATTATTCTTCTTTACCTTGTCCTCTCCAGTAACCGAAGAAGTAACCAATAATGATTGCTCCAATAGCTGCTTGAAGAGCGAATAATAAGCTTTCTATTTCACCACTAGGTGGTTCCCATATTGAAGAAAACCATGGTTCAAAACCGGTTTTTTCGATAGCTTCACCAGCTGCATCGTCTGCTCCGCCGAAGTAACCATCATCTTCACCATGACCACTAAACATTATTAATGGTGCTACAAACAATATAATACATACAACTGCTAAAATAATTAAAGTAGATGTTTTCATATAATCACCTTATGCTTCATTTGGAGCTAATGCACCAAGTTTATCTAATAATTTTGGTTTGTAAGCTTTTAATCTATCCCAGATAATTACTGTTAAAATACCTTCACCGATAGCTAATGGAATTTGAGTAACTGCAAAGATAGTTAAGAAGTTTGTTAATGCGCCTGCAAAAGTAGGAGCCGGGAATGCAAAAGCTAATTGGAATGAAGTAGCAACATAAGTTAATAAGTCACCTAAAAATGCTGCAAAGAAAATAGCAATAGTAGAAGATATATTAGCTTTAGTTAATCCTTTGTATACAAGCCATGCGACTACAGGACCTACAATACCCATTGAGAATATGTTTGCACCTAAAGTAGTTAATCCACCGTGAGCAAGTAAAAGTGCTTGGAATAAAAGTACGATAGTTGCTAACACTGCGGTTACAGCAGGACCGAATAATGCTGCACCTAATCCGTTACCACAAGGGTGAGAACAACTTCCAGTAACAGAAGGTAATTTCAAAGATGATAAGATGAACATGAATGCTCCGCTTACTGCGAGTAAAGCTTTGGATTCAGGGGTTTCATCTACGATTTTTTTGATTTGATAAATACCAAATGCAACAACGGCGAGTGATATGACGAACCATATGATACACCATGTTAATGGTAAATATCCTTCCATAATATGCATAAATAATTTCCTCCAAATAACCTATCAAAATAAATTGATAAAATGGTCAATAAAAACTTAATTATAATTAAAATTTTATAAAGTTTTATTGATAATGATATTATATAGTTTATTATATATAAACATTATTAGTAATAACTTAAACAAAATTTAGGCGAACCTAATAAAATTTATAATCAAATCAAAAAAGTAGATAACATGAACATAAAAAATAACCTAATTTTAGCACTTGACGTAATGAGTGAAAATGAAGCTATTGAAATCTGCGACTCAATCAAGGAATACATTGACACAATCAAAATAGGATATCCACTAGCACTTGCCGAAGGTCTTGAAATAATCAATAAGTTAAAGGACAAATTCGGATTTAAGGTAATTTGCGACTTCAAGGTAGCCGATATCGATGCAACCAACTCCAAGATATGTGATGAAACATTCAAAGCGGGAGCCGATGCAATCATATGCCACGGCTTTGTTGGATCAGACAGCGTACAGGCATGCCTTGACATGGCAAACAAACATGGAAAGGAACTGTTTCTGCTTACTGAAATGTCACATCCCGGAGCCAAAATGTTTCTGCAGAAGAATGCTGAGGCAATAGCTCAAATGGGAGTTGAAATGGGAATTGAAAACTATGTCGCGCCAGCAACCAGACTTGACAGATTATCAACTATAAGGGATATTGTTGGATGTGAAGCCTATATCATATCACCCGGAGTTGGAAAACAAGGCGGAGACGGTAAAAAAACCTTGGAATACTCAGATGCAATCATTGTTGGAAGAAGCATATACGAAGCCGACAATCCGAAAACTGCATGTGAAAATTTAATAAAATCACTGAAATAAGCTAAAGTTTTTAAATTAAAAGAAATAAATATAATAATGTTCTTATAATCTGGGAACTAAATAAATTTTAAATGGGGTGAAAATTTATGGCAAACGAAGTAACAAAAATGATTATGGAGACAGTTTTAGCATTGATTACAACTGCATTCGCATTTGTAGCTGGTGAAGCATGGAACAGTGCGATTCAAAAATTAATTGAATCCTTCGTAGGTACTGGAGATGCTATTCCTAGTTTATTAATTTACGCTGTCATTGTAACCATAATAGCAGTAATCGTTACCGTACTCATTGCTAGAATTGCAGGCAAAATGGGCGTAGAAACTGACGAATAAACAAAAAATAAAAGGAATTTCATATTCCTTTTTAACTTCTTTTTTTTAATTGAACTTTTCAAAAACAATTCCTGCGGTTTCATAAGCTATTTCAAATGCTATGAAGCATAGGAATATCCAAATATCAAATACACCACAAATAGCTAAAATCAAAATAACAATTTTCATTACAAACCTATATTCAAAAAACAGATTCAAAAACCTATTATTGGTGAATTTAGAAACCAATTCATGGCCAACTTCATCAGAAAATGCCGCTAAAATACAGATTAGCAAAACAACCAAACTTAAATCAGGAATTCCCCAGATTACACATATCACTACAAATACAAGTAATGTAATTATATGATGAATCCCATCTATTTTAAATGCCAATAAGTTGCCTATAAGGATGGCTATGAAAATATAGGCTGCATCAATATTATAGATAAATGCACTGGCTGAGGCTATAGCACATAAAACACCAAAAACACATGCAAACTTCAAATCATGGTTAACATCGTATAAATCATCTGAATATTTCATGAAAAATCCAGACAGTAAAAATAAAATCGCTAAAATAATATAACTCATCTAATCACTGTTAATTTTATCTAATGCCGCTGCATAAATCAACGGGAAAATAACTGTAACATCACCGACAACACTGGCAAGGCTTGATCCGCATCTTGCTTTTGCCCATGATTTCGCTTCCTCTAAAGGTGCTCCGCCTAAACTGCCCGCTTCAGGCCTATCCATAGTAATCTGAATAGCTGCATCAAGTCCTCCTTTAATTACATTTGATGCCAAGGTGTAATGCTTTGTAAGGCCTCCTCCCAAAAGGATTGCTCCGACTTTTTCAGATTCAAAAACTATATCTGACAAATAAGGCATATCGCCAGCGGCGCTTACTGTAAAATCATGGTCCTGTGTAAAAATCCAAAGCTGAAGACCCATCATCGAATCAATTAAGCCCGGTGCAAATATTGGAACATTATTTCTTGCGGCTGTTGCAACAAACGAGTTTTCATCTTCGACCAAAAGGCCTATTTCATATAATAATTCCTGAATGGAGATAATCTTCTTTTTGGAAGCTATCTTTTCAAATATCTTTATGATTTTTGTCTCAAAAATTGTAAAATCATCAGAGCCAACATTAATGTCAGCGATACGACCGATTCCTTCCTCATTCAGTTCTTCATCATCCTTTCCTTCATGACGATAATGGGCTCCTCCAAACGCTTCAACAAGGTCGTGTGTAATATTTGCTCCGCTTGATACAATCAAATCGACATGGCCTTCCCCAATCATTTTAGTTACGATGTTTCTCATTCCACCGGGAATTAAAGGGCCTCCCAAACTCATGAAGACACTCATATCCTCATCCTGTATCATATCAGATAAGATATTGCATGCGCGTGCCACTCTGCCAGCGCCCAACACACCTGATTCATCAAATTGATTGATCAAATCGGATATTTTCATATTACTTTCTACATTAATCTGGTTAACTTTCATTAAATCACATTATAATTAGTTTGTAATAATTGGAAATTGTTCTAAATTGGTAATTATGTTAATCAAATCTGTTCTTGTTACAATTCCAAGCAGGTTTTGGTCATTATCAGCAACGATTAATCTAGAAATGCCTTTTTTAAGCATGACTTCAATGGCATTAGCTATTTTCAAATCCTCATTTACAAT
The DNA here is from genome assembly GCF_001548675.1 of Methanobrevibacter sp. YE315. Classification (NCBI taxonomy): domain Archaea; kingdom Methanobacteriati; phylum Methanobacteriota; class Methanobacteria; order Methanobacteriales; family Methanobacteriaceae; genus Methanobrevibacter; species Methanobrevibacter sp. YE315. The sequence continues at coordinate 939,044 of NZ_CP010834.1, read as the reverse complement.
AACGACATTTGTTGACATTAAGTCTCCTACAGATAAATTTTCCCTATCATTTGCAATAGCTTTAACAAGATCTGTCAATGTGAATACTCCGACTACCTTTCCATCTTTCATAACTGGAGCCCCATCAATCTCATTAAGTGCTAATCTTTTTGCAGCTTCCTTAATAGAGCAATCTAAAGAAAATGAAATTACGTCCCTACTGGCAATTTCTCCAACAGTCTGTTTAGGAATGCTTCTGATAGTCTTTGTATCAACTAAAAGAATGTTATCCATATCGTCACGACCTACAATTGTACCCATTACTCCCAAATTGTTAACGGGTGTAGGGCCTATGCTTATTGTATCTCCTAAATTCAAGTCTTTGATACTTCCTAAAACCTTAATTGCCGCTTCACATTCGCTAGGTTGTGGAACGCTTGTAAATTCAATTCTTGCAACTGAAATATCTTCAATTCTTTTGCCGTTTTTATAGATTGGTACTTTTGAATCCTGATCTGAAACTGATATGTTTAGGGAATGATAAGCTTCGATAGTTGGCTTGTATCCACCTCTAGGCCCCGGCACTCCCTTTACCAAACCTAAACTTCTTAATGATTGCATCTGGTTACGAATTGTTCCGGGATTTCTTCCCATAACCTCAGCAATATCTTCACCTTTAATAGATTTACCGTTAGATGATTGGTATAAATTTATTAAGGTTTGTAAAATTTCTTTTTGAACAGATGTTAACATGATTAATCCCCATCAAATTATATAATATATAATTTATATAAGGTATACTTTATAAATTTTACATTATTTATCATGATGATTCAAATTTGAATTTGAACAATTTTAAAAAAAAAGAAATGTTGAAATGATTATTCAACAAGTTGTTTTAAATCATTTCTGATAATTGAAGTTGCATCAAAACCTTTAATGGCATCAACCATTTCCGGGAATTTGGCCTTAGGGATTAAAACGTTGATTTGTGAAAAATCAGACCCTGGAGTGATTGTAGGTTCATCAGCACAAAGTTTGTTGTCAATTAAATAAGAAGAAACTTCTTCAATTTTGGAATTAGCGATGTTAAATTTAACATCAAAATATTTTTTAGCAGTAATGGCTCCTAAGAGTTGCTCATAAATCATTCTTGCTTTTTCAAGTTTTTCACCTTTGCAGCTAACGCCCGCATAAAGACCTGCAGATGAATGCAATATTGTTTCAATTTCTTTTAAACCAGCTTTCCTCAAGCTACTGCCAGTTTGAGTGTTATCAACAATAAAATCAGCACCTTTAGCAATATAAACTTCGGTAGCACCATCAGAGTTAATAACCTGCACCATCTCATTGTCACCGTCAGTCAATCCTCTAACTTGGACAAAAGGCACTGCATCTCCATAGATTTCTTGGTAAACTTCATTTTCCATGATGAATTTTCTAGTTAAATTAGGATATTCTGTGAAACATAAAATAGGAGTTTTTCTATCTTTATTTGCTCTAAATAACTCTGATAAATTATCATATGGAGCATCTTTAGGAACTGCAACTATCAAACGAGTCTTCCCATAATCCAAATCTCCAATCTTAATAGTATTGGTTTCCCTTAAAACTGATTCTTCTTTAACCCAATCTTCACCTACAATAGCAATATCAATTATTCCCCTGTTCAATTCTACGGGAGTGGATTGCGGGCGAGTAAGAAATGCGATAATGTCTTCGTCATTTAAGATTTCAATTTCATAAGCCTCATCGCCAGGTTCGTATCCTTTAACCTCATAACCTGCATCAACAAACAATTGATGAGTGTTTCCTCTTTTTACATTATTTAAACTTCCCTTTGGAAGTCCTAAAATTATCTTATCATTCATATTAATACCTACAAATAAGGTTATTCGTTAAACTATATATTAGTTTTGATGAAAAAAAAAGAAAAAATTAGCTGTGATAAGCCTCACAGCTTTGCCTATCTAATGCATGTTTGTGAGCATGCATATGCTTAATTCCATAATCTGTCTGGATTTCATCAACAATAACAATGCCTTCATGGGAATGTGAATGCTCTCCATCGTTGTGGAAGTGATAATGGGAATGTTCCACATTTTCCGTGTCGATTTTCTTAATTGAATCATCAAAGTGCCTATCATAGAGTAATGCTGCATTCAATACAACAAGGCAGGATCCTGCATTGTGAACAATAGCTCCTGTTACTGGATTCAATAGTCCTAAAACAGAACAGATTATTGCTACTGCATTTATTGTCATGGACATGGCAATATTTGCTTTAATTGTGAACAATGTTGAATTTGAAAGTTTCTTAAGATAAGGGATTTTTCCAATATCATCACCCAAAAGCGCAATATCTGCCGCTTCAATTGCAACATCACTTCCAACAGACCCCATTGCCACACTAACATCAGCAGTCTTTAAAGCAGGTGCATCGTTTACACCATCTCCAATCATACAAACCTTTTTACCTTCATTTTTAAGCTTTTCAATCCAATCGAGTTTCTCTTGAGGCAAAAGATTACCATACACTTTTCCAATACCAACTTGGGAAGCAAAATAATTGGCAGTTTCTGTGTTATCTCCTGTGAGCAATATGGTTTCAGTGCCTAAATCATGCAAGTTTTTAATCATGTCTTTAGAATCTTCACGTATTACATCAGACAATCCGATTAAACCAATTGTTTCCTCATTTAATGCAACGATGATTGAAGCTTTCCCTTCATGTTTAAGCTTATCCAATTGAGTTGAAATATTTACATCGATATTATTCTCTGATAGGAATTTGGAGTTTCCAGCATATACTTTACCATATGAATTTATACATGTAACCCCTTTTCCAGGATACATTTTAAATTCTTTCGGCTCTTCAATATCAATTTCAGCATCTTTTGCATTTGATACAATAGCTTTAGCCAATGGATGTTCACTTAATTTCTCACAAGATGCGACAATTTTTAATACATCCATTTCATTCAGATTATCCTTTAAAGAGATAACATCAGAAACTTCTAGATTACCATAAGTCAAAGTACCAGTTTTATCGAATACTAAAGTATTTAATCCTCCTAAAGTTTCGAGTGCTTCACCAGATTTGATTAAAACACCATATTTTGTTGCTTGACCAATAGCTGCCATAATAGCGGTTGGTGTAGCTAAAATTAATGCGCATGGACAGAATACTACCAGAACTGTTACTCCCCTTTCAATGTTGCCTGTCATTAACCAAGCTAAAATTGCAATTAATAATGCGATAGGAACCAGCCAAGTGGCCCACTTATCTGCAATTCTCTGTGTTGGAGCTTGCTTTTCATCAGCCGCTTTTACAAGATCAATTAACTTTTGAAGTGAAGAGTTTTCACCCAAACTTGTTGCCTTAACGTCAATTGCACCATACATATTCATGGTACCGCAGAATACCTCATCCCCCACTTCCTTATCAATCGGCAGGGATTCACCAGTCATAATTGACTGGTCAAGTGAAGAGGTACCTTTTATAATTTCACCATCAACAGGGACACTTTCACCAGGAAGAATTCTTAAAACATCCCCAATTTTTATCTCATCAACTGAAATAACCTCTTCTTTACCATTGACAATTCTTCTTCCTGTTTGTGGAGTCAAATTAATAAGATTTCTCAAACCTTTTTTAGCCCTTTCGACTGTCCAGTCTTCCAAAAGGGCACCTAAAGCCATAATCCATGCAACTTCACCTGCTGCAAATATTTCACCAATCAATAGTGATGCAACCATAGCTATTGCAATCAGTAATGCAGATGAAATCCATTTTTCACGGATTAACCTAGTCATCGCTAGGAGCAACATCGGAATCCCACTTATTATTACTGTTCCCCATGCGGGATTTAAATAAATTGGAGTTTCAATTCCAAAAATCATGAAAATAACTGCTATTAATAAAAATATACCTGAAATAATGGTCATTTTTAGTCCAAATAGGAAATCAGTTATTTCGTCAATCATATAAAACACCTCTAAGTATTACTTTTTTTAAGTTCATTTAAATACTCAGTATTACTCAAAAATTTTTTAATAGTCCTCCCAGAATTTTAAGACATGCAAAAAAATTAAATTCAGTAACCACCAAACAGCCAAAAAGTATTACTTTTTTTGAGTTCATTTAAATACTCAGTATTACTATAAGTAATTTTGTAAGAAATAATATATAAAAGTATTACTTTTTTTGAGTTCATTTAAATACTCAGTATTACTTTGGAAAAAATTAGTGTAAAGTATTTTTTGCAATTCAAAATACTTCATCAAGAATACTGTTCATTAGGCAAGATTTCCTCATGTCTGGCCTTTGAAAAAATAGAAAATAACCAATCTGCAAAATCATCAATTAAAAAAATAATATGAATAGAAATACTATTCATCCTCTTTCTGTTTAAAGTTTTGACATTCCTTAACATCCAATAATAGATGCTCATGAACCTTACATACAATTTTATACTTGTTTCTAAGCTCCAAATGTTGGCAATCATCACAAATCATATTATCAAAACCAGAGTTAAGGTTTCATAGCCAAATCCATAATGCTGAACGGTTCACCTTCTTTTCTTGGTTCGGATGCTCCCATTCCAAAGGCGGATTTAGCGAATTCCTTATTCATTCTTTTTGAAACTTCTCCAAAAATCATTTTATATGCTGTACATTGCGGATCAACTGCCTTCGGTGTTTGATATGCCACAATTGCATTGTAAGGACATCCTCCTTCACAATATTTGACATATCTGCACTTTTTGCAGTTTTCATCAACATAATCCCTGAATTCCATGAGCTTTGCCCATGCATCAGATGTTTTCAAATCATCAAAGCTTGGATTGTCAGCGACATTACCCAAAACATATTCAGGCATCCCAACAAATCTGTAACATGGATATATTGAACCGTCGGACCCTACTGCAAGGGTTGTTCCGATGCAATCTGCGAATGTGCAAAGTGTGCCTCTTCTTCTGAGTGCGCTTTTAGAGATATGGTCCAAATCCATTACGGTAAACTTATCCAAATCATAAAGGTATTTGTCCAACCAGTCAACAAGCAACTTGCCATGCTCTTCCTGGTCAAGCGCCCATGGATCTGCATTGTCTCCCCTTAATGATGGAAGAGCCGCATGAATCTTAAGATTCATCTTTTCGCTTTTAAAGAAATCATACAATTCATCAGAGAAATCCTTTGAATAATCAGTAACTGTCAAAACAAAGTTGATTATTAGCCCTTTATCCTTAGCTAACCTGAATTTTGTCATGGTCTTATCGAAATAGCCGTCTCCCCTTTGAAAATCATTGATTTCCTTCGGCCCATCAATACTTGTACTTACAACAACATCATATTTGATGAACAAGTCTATGAGCTCTTCGGTCAAAAGCCAGATATTGCTCTGAAGGGAAAATCCATCCAGATTAGGCAACTTAGACAATTTTTCCAAAGCTTCCTCATAAAAATCATAGCCTGCAAGAAGCGGTTCGCCACCATGGAAAGTGAAGTGAACATCATCATCCCTAAAATCGCCTAACCATGTAATAATCTGGTCAATGATTTCAATATCCATCATTTCTTTTTTATTTTCAGATCCCCAACAGTATTTACAATTTGATGGACAATTGAGTGTTGGAATAATCATTACGTGAAATGTCATTTTTATCCGTAAACTTTGTTTAATTCATTCAATAATTTCTTTTTCTCATCTTCGTCCATATCATCATTTACAAAGAAAATGTAACCACAATCAGAACATTTTACTGCATCCATTTCTGCATGTGCCCTGTGATTGTCCAATAATTTTCTTTTAGCCACCTTATCTTTTGAACCACATTTTGGACATGGAGCCAATAACTCTTCAAGTTTCATTTTTTCACCTTAATTAATATTGTATTTTTGAAGTATATAATTTTATAGATAGCAAAAAAATGATAGAATAAGAAAAAATCAGCGGTTTAAAATCCTTATTGCTTGCCTATAAAGTGGAAAACCGACATGCCTGACAAATGAAAGAATATATTTGACACCTGGAAATTCAAATTCCTTTTTAACTTTTTTCAATTCGCTGACAATATCCAATTTTTGAGGGCATTTCCTTAAGCATTTTCCACATCCATTGCACAATCCTGCACTGCCTTCATTACCCATAATGCCTCCAACATATTGATAATAATCAATTAAAGACTGGTTGATGAGTCCCTTATGGTTAAAGAGATATTTTTCATTATATATTTTCATGCATTCGGGAATATTAACCCCCTGAGGACACGGCACGCAATAGCCGCATGTTGAACAGTTAATCTTTAATGAGTTCCTCATTACCCTTTTTACAAGTTCAACCGTTTCCATATCCTCAAAGCTCATAGAAAGAGGAGTGGTTTTTTCTGCAATAGCCAAGTTTTCATTGAGTTGCTCAAAACTATTCATTCCAGACAATACGCATGTAACATTCCTATTGTTCAAAACCCATTCAAAAGCCCATTGAGCATTGCTTTTATTAGGATTTGCTTTTTTAAATATTTCTTCAGCCTCTTTAGGCATTTTTCCTGCTAAGATACCGCCCTTAAGCGGTTCCATTACAAAAACACCCATTCCTTTAGAAGCCGCATATTCTATCCCTTCCATACTGGCCTGCACATTTTCATCAAAATAGTTATATTGAACCATTACAACATCCCAGTCATAACTGTCAATTATAGCCTCAAATTCGTCTTTCGGCCCATGATATGAAAAGCCAACATATTTGATTTTTCCCTCAGATTTAATCTTATCAATAAATTTAATTAAATCCCTTTTGAATAATCGATTAATCGCCTTCAAGTCCACTGCATGAATAAGGTAATAGTCGATGCAGTCCAATCTTAACCTTTTAAGCTGTTCTTCAAAAATATTTTCCATATCATCATATTTTCTGACATTGATTGTTGGAAGCTTTGTGCAGATTTTAACCTTTGATTTGATTTCGTCAGTTAATATTTCGCCTAAAAACGATTCGCTATCACCATAGAGATATGCTGTGTCGATGAAATTAACGCCATTATCAATTGCATAATAGATTAGCTCTTTAGCCTTATCTCTGTCTATCTTACCATTTTTAAGAGGCAGCCTCATGGCTCCAAAGCCCAATGGAGAAATTTCCTCTCCAGTCTTTTTAATTAATCTATTCTGCATAATAATCATCTAATTATTCTAATAATCTTATCTTTAAAAATCTTAAGTAGAACACCAACGCCATGACTCACCGGCCCTTTGGTTGAAGAATTCTCAACATCATACCTTACGGTAATTGGAACTTCCAAAATTCTTAAATTGTTTTCAGCAGCATCAGCCAACATTTCGCTTTCTATTCCGAAACCAGGATCCCTAAATTTATAACAAGAAATAGTATTTCCGGAAAATGCCCTAAACCCGCTTTGTGAATCTGTAACATTTGTTCCTGCAGTGATGTTTGTTGCAATATCCAAAACCTTTTGGCCAACACGCCTATAAGCCGGCGTATTCTCATCAAAACCATTCAAATATCTGCTGCCATTAACCAAATCCGCTTTTCCATCAGTAATCGGTTTAACAAGCAAAGGTATTTCATCAGGATTATGTTGTCCATCGCCGTCAATAGTCACTACAATATCATAACCATTGACTTTAGCAAAAGCATCCTTTAGGGAAATGCCTTTACCGTAATTGGTGGGATGCCTCAAAAGGATTGCACCTGAATTTTCAGCAATCTGAAAAGTATTGTCGCTGCTTCCATCATCAACTACCAAAACATCATCTACATATTGAAACGATTTCTTTACAACACTTTCAATAGCCGCTTCTTCGTTAAATGCAGGAATAATGGCAATTGATTTCATATTATTCAATTCTATAGTAATCTTTCATCCATTCAACAGTTCGTTTGATGCCTTCTTCCGGAGGAATCTGAGGATCATGCTTTAAATCACGAATAGCTTTTGAAAAATCGATTGTTTTGACTTTTGTTGTGAATTCTTCGGCAGGTGTGTATGTTACCAATGAATCATCAATACCCACTGCATCCAGAACCATGTCAGAGTACTGCTTAATATCCCTTTCCCATTCCTGCTTACTTCCAACGTTGTATACTTCTCCAGGAATGAAGTTATCGATAATATTTGCAAAGGTTCTTACAGTATCCTCAACATAATCAATAATCCTTTTATGACCCATATGAACTGAATAAGGAAGGCCATGTAAAGCCTTATAAATGAAAATTGGTATGAAACCTTTATATGGTGAATAAGCTTCATGGGGGCCGTAACAGTTTACCGGCCTTACGCGGACGGTTTCAGTACCGAACATTGTTGCTGAATTCATGCACATCAATTCTCCGGCCCATTTGGAAATTGCATAATCATTCATCTGATAAGTTTGAGAAATCGGAACGTTTTCCATTACATCCTCACTCATTATTCCTTCATAATCTCCGTATACCTCTGCGGATGAAAATGAAATCATTCTAAAGCCCAATTTTTCCTGAAGACGTATCATATTCTTCAGGCCAATGACATTGGTTTCCCAGAGGTTTTCATAGTATCCTTCACCGTTCCAACGGCCATATTCAGCAGCCAGGTGATACACATAATCGAATTTATCGTTGTCTTCAAAGATTCTCTCCATTTGACGATAATTCCTGACGTCCCCCCTTACATAGCTGGAGTACTTATCAGAATATAAATCCGCTTCATTTTCATGATGCAACAAATCGACTGATAAAACCTCATGGCCTCTTGATTGGAGTTCATTTACCAGATTAGTGCCTATGAATCCACTGCCTCCAGTTACTAGGATTCTTTGAGTTTCCATTTTATTCACCATCTACAATTTCTTTCATGTACTGAATCAGGTTATCTTTAGATTCAGGATCATCCATTGCAAATTCGATTGAAGTTTTTAACCATTCCAAACGATTTCCAATATCGTATGTTTTTCCTTCAAAGGTATTTCCATAGATTGCATCCAGTTTAGACAATGCATCGGTGAGCTGGATTTCACCGCCAACACCAGGTTCAGTTTCATCAATCTTGTCAAAAATATCCGGTGTTAAAACATAACGTCCCATGATGGCTAAATTGGATGGTGCCTGATGCATTAATGGCTTTTCAACCAATTTGTCTATTTTATAAATGTCCTTTTCGACTTCAACACCCTTGATAATACCATATCTTTCAACTTTTTCCTTTGGTACTCTTTCAAGAGAGATTGCTGAAGATTCATATTTATCAAATACATCTATTAATTGTTTAGTGCAAGGAACCGGGCCTTTAGTGATTGAATCTCCCAGCATTACTGCAAACGGTTGGTCATTAATATGTTTTTTCGCACAATATATGGCATCTCCAAGGCCTTTTTGCTCTTTTTGTCTGACATAGCAAATGTCTGCCAAATCTGTGATTGCACGAACTTGCCTTAAACGATCATCCTTACCGGCACTTTGCAAAGTTTGCTCAAGTTCAAAGGATTTGTCAAAATGGTCTTCAATAGACCTTTTATTCCTACCGGTAACGATTATAATATCATCAATGCCTGAAGCTACCGCCTCTTCAATAACATATTGGATGGTAGGCTTATCATAAACAGGCAACATTTCCTTAGGTTGTGCTTTAGTAGCAGGCAAAAATCTAGTTCCGAAACCTGCTGCCGGAATTACAGCTTTCATAATTTATCACCATATAAATTTATATTAAATATGATTTTTATTTTAATCATTATAAATATATTAGCAATTTAAACCAAAAAACCGATAAAATAAGGAAAATCAATTAAGAATTAGTAATTAATAGTGCGGGAGACGGGACTTGAACCCGCGAAGGGACTGACCCACTAGGCCCTCAACCTAGCGCCTTTGACCGCTCGACCACCCCCGCATAAAACAAAAGTAGTTATAAAAAAATATATTTTTTACATTATATAAAGTTAACTATTTTTAGCACAATTTTATGGTAACTTCCATAATTTTCTCATTTTTTAAATCTTCAATCAGATTTTCATCAAGATCCCTTGCAGATTTATTCGCCTTAATCATCAATGTGCGGGAACAGGTATACTCACTGGTTCTGCAGACAATGTCAGTAGGATGGGTCAAAGTCAGATTTTCATGACCATATCCAACAATTTCATCATGCCCATTTTCAGTATCAAGTGTTACGACTACCCTGGTTTTGGAATTTGCTATTTTACTTTTAAACTCACTAGGAAAATCCAACATGGATTTATCCATATCCACACCAATTATGCAGTCTGCAGTAGGGCCAATTTCAGCGTCCTTGGTAATTTCAAAGGTTGACTTGTGAAATGATGTAACATTCTCATGGCCTTTTGTCAAAATCTTGAAAATCATAATTAATAATTAGTTAAAAAAATTAATATAATTTTTGATTGCATTTGCTTTAATATGCACTACATTATTTTAATAATATCAAGTGCAACTATTAAAATATTTATAAGGAAATATAAAAAAATGACTTAGATAAAAAAAATTAATTACTTTAAGTTTTGATATCTACATGAAAAAAATTAAAATAAGGAAAGTTGAATATTTTCTGTCAACCTTCCACAAATAGAAAGAATTAGGATTTAACAGTAATCTTATTTGTAACCGTATACTTATTGTATGTGGCCTTAACAGTGTATGAGCCAGGTTTCAAATCAACAGTCAGATAGGCAAATCCCTTATCATCAGTCTGGATATTATAGGTTTTACCGTCAACTTCCATTTTAACGGTTACACCTACAGCAGGTTTTCCATTAACATCAAAGGCACGCACCTTATAATAGTTGCTGTCGTGATAATACTTGGTTACATCCTTATTCACCATCAGATAGTTGAAGACAAATAGCCTGTTGGTATTTGCCTCACCAGTAACCGGATTGACTGTAGAAATCTGATAGACACCCTGATCAATGTTTATATTCAACCTAGCAATACCGTTAGCCATAGTTTTGACGGTTATTGATTTGTCTCCTATAGTGAATTTGACATCGGTGTTTGCTAAGACCTTACCTTTGGAATCACTGAATATTGCGAAATACTGGTTTCCAGAACCGTACAACTTGTTTAAATCAATGCCCTCAACAGTCCTTAAGATAGTTACTGAGGCTCTTGTGGAAGCCGCATGATACATGTCTGTTTCTTCAAATTTAATTACTGCAGTGTAATTTCCGCTATTCATGTTCAATGGGATTGAAGCCCTACCATTCTTATCTGTGACAGCCTCATAGTCGACCTTGTTGATTCTGATTTTGACAGTTTCACCGACAACAGGTTTTCCTTTAGCGGTCAATAGTGAAATCTCTAGTTTTTCACTGCCGCTGTAATATTTTTCAACATCTTTTGCAGTTAAGACAACATCCAAAAGAGAATCGCTGACTTCAAAAGTTCCGCTACAGGAAGCTTTTGAAAATTCCGCATTTCCGTAATAGTTAGCTTCAAATGAATATGTGCCTTCGCTCAATTTACCCATTACGAATGTGGCCTCACCGTCATCCACAAAAATACTGTATGATTTGCTTGCAATTTTCAAGTCTATATAATCTGAAATTCCAACGCCATCGATTGTTTTCAACTGGATATTGGCAACAACCTTATCATTTGTTCCTACATCATCCACTTCCACTTTAAATACAGATCTTTGCTGGGTTATTTTTAATATGAGAGTAGCATTGCATCCATAATAGTTTTTATCACCATCATACTGGGCAATAACCGTATATTTACCTGTATTTAATGGTGAGATGTACCACATTGAAGATGCTTCACGGATTGGCTTATATCTTGGAGAATAATATCCATCCATGCTGAATAAGACCTGGCCAGTGGCATAATTGCTTAAACTTGCATAGATTCTGATATTTTCATTTAAAAGAACTTCCTGAGTAAACAGGACCATGCTGGATTTCGCTTTGGATATGATGACTGAAGTGGAATTGCTTGAAGAAGCATAATAATTGTCACCCAAGTATGTTGCATTAATTGTATGGGTTCCAACATCAATCCAAGAGAATTTCCAACTTGCAACACCATTTTTGATTTTAGCATCATATGTCAAGTTTTCCACAGCAAATCTGACTATTCCTGTTGCATTTTCATTAAGAGTAGCAGTAACAGCCACATTTCTACCGTAAACAGCATTGTTTGCTTTCACACGAATAGTTGTGGAATATTCGCTTATATAGAATGCTGTATTATAGGTGACACCTGTATAATTAACATTTCCTGCATATTGGATTGTCAAATCATACTTTCCGGCGGTTAATTTTGGCAGTGTGAGAATGCATTGGGAATTCTTAATGGTTTTAGTGTATTCGTTGCCGTTTACATTGAAAATTATCTTACCGGTAGCCCTTTCAAGATTTGAAACTGTGATGACTGTATTTGTTTTTGAAGACAAACCAGTGCATGTGACATTTAAATTTAAATCCGCCTTTGAAACGACAAATGAACTTTTAACTATGCCTGAAGTATATTTATCATTTAAATATGTCGCCTTGACCACATAATTTTTAGCCCTTAAATTAGACATGTTATAAACTGCCTTTCCATCCACAATATCAACTGTTTCATTTAAAAATCCTGAAATGACAAAGTTGACTTTACCTGTTATTCCATTTTCAAAACTGGCTTCAATTAGCTCATCATCACCATAAACGATATCTTTTGTAGACAAGGTAAACTTAATATCGTTTACAGTTAATGTATTTTGAATAGTTACACGGTTATAAGTTGATGTGACATTATATTTGCCAGTAGGCAGATTCAAGGTCAAATAGGCAAAACCGCCATCGTCAGTTGTAATCTTATATTGCTTATCCAATAACTTAACAGTGACAACGGCATCCTTAATCGGAACACCATTTTCTTCGACTAATCTCACAGCATAATCAAAATCGTTATAATTCCAGCCGGTTGAATTTTTACCTAAGAAAATGAATTTGTCAACAACACCTATTGTTGTATTCCAGTTGGAATCCCTATAGAAATCATCACCTTCATAATATACGAAGATAAGATTGGATCCTTTATCAAATTCCACATTGAATTTGGCCACTCCATTTGTAAGGTTTAAGCTGTAATGCCTATAATTGATATAGACTCCAACAGCACCAGTACATGCTTTAGGACTTGTTTTAACTGTTATTGTTCCATTATAATCTTTGTCATTTTGGGTTACAACAACATTTAGTTTAGAAGCGGTTTTCAATACATTGAATGAAGTTGATGCTTTGACAGGATAGAATTTTGAATGGCCGTCATACAAAACTGTGACATTATACCTTCCCGCTTTTAGGTTAGATAATGTTACATTAGTTGAAGAAGCCTCAAGGTAAATTGTTTCATTGTAATCGTTGACAATTAAAATTGCTTCGCCCATCAAACCATCTGGAGTGGTTTTAATATTGATTATTGCATCGGAACCAACTTTAATGCTTTTTGCGGTAACCTTCATTGAGGAATCATACCTATTAACATTAAATGTTGAAGTCACATTTTTCTCATAGTACTTGTTGGTTTCAACAAATTGGAGTTTAACGTCATATTTTCCATCTGCAAAGTTTTTCAAAGGAATGGAAGTGTTTCCATTATACAGGTAAACAATCTTTTTACGTTCCCCATTAATGTATAGGATTGCCTGGCCTTGAACTCCTTTAGGCATTAATGTGGCAATTGCAACTCCATTTTCACCAATCTTAACGTCAGGAGTGCTTAAATACAAGTCTACAGTTTGTTTTTTGATTGTTATCTTTTTATTATAGAATGATTTGAAGTAATTGTCATTTCCTTCATAGGTAACCTTTAAGGTGTACTTGCCCGGCTTTAAGTTATTTATTTCCAGATTGGCTTTTCCATTTGTCAGATTGATTTCATAGGTTTGCTGATCATATTCCACCAAGACGGCACCGTTGACGATTTTGTTATCCTCACCAGCAAGGGAAATATTGATTTTTAGAGTTTCATTGAAGATTATATTATTATTACTTACAACATTAAGGGAAGTTGCCTTTTTGCCTACATCGATGACAACCTCTTTTGAAAAGCTTCCTGAAGTAATGGTCATATAATATTGGCCTTTGTTTTGAGTATAACTGAATTTGTAACTGGTTTTTCCATTGACAAATTCCCTAGTTAATTTTTGGCCGGTTGATGTTTCAAAGGTCACATACAATGACGGGAACAAGCTAAGTTCAGGCACCTGATTTAGGTTATTTGACCATGAAACAATTATTCTTGTAAAATCGCTGATGTTTACCATGGAATATTCCGGAGCTATTTTGAGTGTTAACCAGGTATTGACATTTTCATTATTTATTATTGAACCCGCTTCATAAGGGTTTTCATTAGTGCTCCACCAATTGTTATCCAGTGAAATTGCTTCACCTGCATTGAAATAAACATCACTATAAATGCCTTTGTAAGCTGAATTATCTGTAAACGCATTATAAGTTAAATTCAAGTTTCCGCTATTGTAAATATTTGGAGAACCTATATAATCCTGCTTATTTTTTTCATAAAATGCAGTATTGTTTCTAAATATTGTTCCACGGGCGGTTAAATTACCTGAATTGTATACTGCACCATAAATAAATCTGAAATTGGATTGTTCAATATAGTTATTTTCAATGATTGAATTCAAAATGATAATGTTTCCTGTATTGTAGATTGCTGAACCTTTGGTCTCACGTGTTGCATGTGAATTGGTAATTAAGGAATTTGTTAATGACAATTCACCGTCATTGGCAATTCCTGCACCATATCCGAAATCAACACTTTTAGACTTATCAAATACTGTATTGTCGATTGACAATTTTCCATTATTATAGATTGATCCACCATAGGAGAACAGTCCTGATGTTGAAAATGCAGTATTATTCTCAAAATATGAATCTGTAATAGTCAAATCGCCAAAATTGCTTATTGCTCCACCATAAATGTAGGAGTTTCCATAGGACAAGCAGTTATTGATAAATGAACAGTTATCGATATTGACTGTTGCTTTTTTAATTTCTAAAGCAGCACCATAAACCTCACCATCATATGTGTTGGAGATTGATGTCGGTGCCTTATAGGAATTGACGAATTTTATATTTTTTAATGTTACTTTTACATTATCCTTAATGATGAATATGTAATTTTGATTTTCCCCATCAATGACCGTATTCTTATCACCTATTATGTTGACAGATTTGCTAATGGTCAATTTGGTATTTTTTAAACCTGAATAAACGCCATCAGACAAGTAAATTGTATCATTGTTATTGGCTTTTGAAAATGCCTTGCTGATGGTTTTAAGTGAGGAATCTTTAGAATACCCTTCATTGGAATCCGCTCCATTTATATCATCAACATAAATGGACTTTTGATTAATCGTTAAAACATCATGATGATTGCCATTATCCAAAGACAGAACATTTGTTTGATTAATATCTGCATCACTAGCATTTACCGTTGATATTGCAAACATTAATAGGATAACAGAAATTATCAATATAATTTTTTTGTTTTTCAATTTTATACCCCGTTAACAATATTTATTTGACAATTATTTGTCGATAATGTTTTAAAGTTTGAAAAAGATTATATATAAAAGTATCTAAAAAAGTAGTCTAAAAAAGAGAAAAATTAAAATTAGTCAAAGACTAATTTTTAATCTAAATTTGATTTTTTACGTTTGACTCCAATAAACAACAATACCATAATTGGAATAATGAAAAATATGGATGGAATAAACTTATCAATTTCATTCTTCTTGTCAATCTCGTAAACTTTTTTGCTTACACTTGATGAATCCCCTGCATTTGAAGGATCCGAACTTTTAGTGGTTTTAGATTGACTAGCAAGACCTTCATCACCTTCAGCTGATGGAGTTACATCAGATTCATTTGTATATCGATAGGTACTTTGTCCATTATATGATGTGGTATTTACATTACCATTATCGGTATTGGATTCAATGAAATCCAGCAATAGGTCTCTTAAGGATGTGCGATGAGTACCAGATGAATTTCCTGAAGAAGTGCCTTGTCCACTTCCGGAACCTTGTGAATTATCACCCTTATTATCTCCAGAACTGATACCAGGATTCCACCAGTCATCATCTCCATCATTTGATCCGGATTTATCGGAAGTTCCTGAAATCAACGGATTAAATGCATATGGATTATTTGTTTTTTCACCTGATATCCTTCTACCATCGACATTATTTGATATGCCTTTATTGTTTTCCGGATTATAATTGAATGTATTACCATTATCTACATTATTCTCAAGAGATGCGAAATAATCAAATGCCCTCATAACCCTATTGTTGAAAAATTCCATACCTTTATGTTGTGCAATATCACCATATTTAAATCCACTTTTTGTTGGATCTGCATTAGGATTATATGAAATTAACAGGTTATTGAATATTTTTGAATCAACAGAGCTCAATAAATTCACAGCATAAAAACCATCACTGAATACTGTATTATTCTGAATATTGTATTGGTGGTCACCTGCTGTACTTTGACGATAACTGATACCATATAGATTATCATTTTCAGTAAGCGCACCTACGCTATGAACTTCAATTGTATTGTTATAAATCTGAGAATGGGAATCCTGAGATTCAATACCTGCCACCAATGCCCACTCATGTTCACCGGCCAATCCAGTGACATTAATCCTATTATTAGTAATGGACAATGAAGTTCCACCATAGAAATTTTGAGAGTAAACACCTATATTAGGTCCATTGGAAAATGAATATAAATCATTTTTGGTTATATTTACATTGGAAATAGGGCCTGTAATTTGAATAGGATACGCAGTTCCTGCAGCAAACTTACCTCCAGTTGTAATAATTGAAATATTATTGTAAATTGCTGTCAAATTATTTAGATTATAAATATCCAATCCATAAAGATAATTATCAACTCCAGGGTATGTCAAAAAGTCAGACATGAATATGGAATTATTCGCTATATATGCATTGTCTGATGAAGAAACCAACATACAATCAAGAGAAGGGTATCTGTTTTCGGGCCGTTTATTAACCTCTGAGAAAAGTATATTTCCAATGAATGATAAATTATCGGAATTTTCAATACCTACTGTTAATACTAAATCAGAAGCTAATTCAGCACCATTAGGACCGAATATAATATCTTTAAGAGGTAAAGCTGAACTAATGTTATTATTTTCAATTAGAGCATTATTCGAATTAGATAACTTAACTGCACAGTTATAAACATTTACATCATTATTATGACCTTCAAAGTTTATTCTAGAGTTAACTAATCTAAGGTTTCTTATTGGTTTATTGGAAGTTCCTTCAGCTAAGATACCGTATGCCTCAACATTTGTCGGTACCACATAATTAATATCAAGATTAACCAAATTTGCATTATCAGAATAAACTAATATTCCAGCACCATCATTATTGTCAAATTCGCTGTCCAAATCCATAGTTAAATCCTTTAAAGTTACATTATCTGAATTCAATTCAAATACGGTATTCTTTAAAGTGTATCCGGTTCCACTAATAACCACATTGCTAGCATTAACATTTAATTTACCTAAGTTTTCGAAATTTTCCAAGATAATAAATGTTTTATTTGAATATTGCGGACCTAAAACACCATCTGTAAAATAATCATCTATATTTTGAGAAGTTATATATACAGTTTCATTAACCAATAAATCCGGAACATCGGGAACGACTACATCATCAAAAAGATCAAAATTGAAATTATTTATATCAGATAATATTTCAATTTGACTATTGTTTGATTTTTTTAATGTCTTATTGCAATCAACATCTGCTGCTGAAACAGAAGAAATTAAGAAAATACCGATTAGTAATATTAATCCCAATATCAAATTTCGATTTAGCCTTATATTTTCCACCTCCGTTGAACATGACTATCTAATTGATTATTAAAAACATATTTTTTATTAAATCAAATACGTTTGAAAATCACTTAAAGATAGAAGATAATATGTCCAACATAGTTTATAAAGCTATCCTTAATTTTTTTTAAAATTATATTGAAAAAAAGAAAATTATAATAAAAGAGTTGAACACCCTTTTATTATTTTGAATTTATTTTACAACATTAAGTGTTGTGGTAGCAGTGTAGTTTTTGTATTTTGCATCTCCACTGTATACAACATCTAATGAGTAACTACCAGCAGGCAATTTAGAAATAGTAATTGAAGCACTTCCATCTACAATATTAGCTTTGTAATTATTGCCTTTCACTGAAGTGGAAACTCTACCTGTTGCATCATCAGATAAGGTTACACTGACAATTGAGTAATCTCCATCTGAGTAGTATTTAGCTGTTGCTTTCATTCTGACGTTGTATTTGTTGACGTTGAATTTTACAGTTGTGGATTGGTTTTTGTACTTGTCGTCACCACCGTATTTTACAGCTAAGGAGTATTGACCAGCAGGCAAGTCAGGAATAACAATACTTGCAACACCATCAACAACAGCACCAGTGTAATCAACACCATCAATAGTAATAACAACCTCACCAGCAGCATCACTTGCTAAAACAACATTGACAGTTGCATCATCACCAACTTTAACAGTACGTGCAGTCGCCTTCATAGTTGTGGATTGTTTATTTACATTAAATGTTACTGTAGTGGTTCTGGTTTTATATTTGTCATCTCCACCATATACAACATCAAATGCATAACTTCCATATGGCAAGTCTGGAATGATAACGCTTGCAGCACCATCAACAACAGCACCAGTATAAACAACACCATTAACATCAATAGAAACCTCACCAGAAGCATCACTAGCAAGCACAACATTAACAGTCACATCATCACCAACTTTAACAGTACGTGCAGTCGCTTTAATTGTAGTGGTCTGTTTATTGACATTGAATGTTACTGTAGTGGTTCTGGTTTTATATTTGTCATCTCCACTATATACAACATCAAATGCATATTGACCAACACCTAAATCAGGAATAACAACGCTTGCAGCACCATCAACAACAGTACCAGTGTAAACAACACCATTAACATCAATAGAAACCTCACCAGTAGCATCACTAGCAAGCACAACATTAACAGTCACATCATCACCGACTTTAACAGTACGTGCAGTCGCTTTAATTGTAGTGGTCTGTTTATTGACATTGAATGTTACGGTTGTATTACCTGAATTGTATTTACCATCCCCACTGTATTCAACAGGCAATGCATATTGACCAACACCTAAATCTGGAATAACAATAGTTGCAGCACCTTTTTTGGCAATACCAGTATAAACATTACCATTAACAGAAATGGATGCCTCACCAGTTGCATCTTTAGGCAATACAACATTAACTGTTACATCATTTCCTACTTTAACTGTACGTGCACTAGCCTTAATAGTAGCATCAACTTTAAGAGTATTGAATTTAACAGTAGTAGACAATGCTCTGTATTTGTCATCTCCACTGTATGATACAGTGAATGATTGTGCTCCTGCTTTTGAAATCACTGGAAGTTCAACAGTTGCAGTTCCGTCAACTACATCACCAGTGTAGTCAACGCCGTTGACAGTAATGCTTGCAGTACCTGTTGCATCACTAGGTAAAACAACATTTACAACAGCATTCTCATTAACATGCACATCATCAGCAGTTGCTTTTATACTTGGGTAATATTTGTTTACGTTGAAAGTAATTGGAGCAGTGTTGTTTTCATATTTAGCATCACCACTGTAGATTACATCAAAGTTGTATGTGCCAGCAGGTAACAATGGAGCATAGATAACTGCTTTACCGTTAACAAGCTCAGCAGCATAGTCAACACCATCAACAGTAATGTAAACAGTACCAGTAGCAACACTTTCAGATAAACTTACTTCAATAGTAGCGTTTTGATCAACCCTACCAGGGTGTCCTTTAGCTTTAGTGAATTCCACGGCATTCTTATCAACAGCAAATGAAACACTAGCAACAGCCTCATTGTATTTCTCATCACCAGCATAGACTACATCAGCAGCATATTCACCAGCAACCAAATCTGGAATAACAATAGTTGCAGCACCTTTTGAAACAGCACTAGTATAAACATTACCATTAATAGAAATTGATGCTTCACCAGTTGCATCTTTAGGCAATACAACATTAACTGTTACATTATTTCCTAATTTAACTGTACGTGCACTAGCCTTAATAGTAGCATCAACTTTAAGAGTATTGAATTTAACAGTAGTAGATAGTACTCTGTATTTGTCATCTCCACTGTATGATACTGTGAATGATTGTGCTCCTGCTTGTGAAATTACTGGAAGTTCAACAGTTGCAGTTCCGTCAACTACATCAGCAGTATAGTCAACGCCGTTGACAGTAATGCTTACAGTACCTGTTGCATCACTAGGTAAAACAACATTTACAACAGCATTCTCATTAACATGCACATCAGCAGCAGTTGCTTTCATTGTTGGGTAATATTTGTTTATGTTGAAAGTAATTGGAGCAGTGTTGTTTTCATATTTAGCATCACCACTGTAGATTACATCAAAGTTGTATGTGCCAGCAGGTAACAATGGAGCATAGATAACTGCTTTACCGTTAACAAGCTCAGCAGCATAGTCAACACCATCGACAGTAATGTAAACAGTTCCAGTAGCATCACTTTCAGATAAAGTCACATCAATAGTAGCGTTTTGATCAACCCTACCAGGGTGTCCTTTAGCTTTAGTGAATTCCACGGCATTCTTATCAACAGCAAATGAAACACTAACAACAGCATCATTATATTTCTCATCACCAGCAAAGATTACATCAGCAGAATATTCACCAGCAACCAAACCAGGAACAACAATAGTTGCAGCACCATCTTCAATAGCAGCAGTATAACTAATGCCATCAATAGTAATTGAAACATCACCAGTAACATCATCTCTATCAAATGCTACATTAACGATAACATCATCACCAACTTTGACAGATTCTGCAGCAGCTTCCATAGTAGTATTTGCTTTAAATACAGTAAATGAAACACTAGCAACAGCATCATTATATTTCTCATCACCAGCAAAGATTACATCAGCAGAATATTCACCAGCAATCAAACCAGGAACAACAATAGTTGCAGCACCATCTTCAATAGCAGCAGTATAACTAATGCCATCAATAGTGATGGACACATCACCAGTAACATCCACGTTATCAAATGCTACATTAACAATTACATCATCATCAACTATAACAGACTCTGCAGCAGCATCCATAGTAGTATTTGCTTTAAATACAGCAAATGAAACACTAGCAACAGCATCATTGTATTTCTCATCACCAGCATAACTTACATCAGCAGAATATTCACCAGCAACCAAACCAGGAATAACAATAGTTGCAGCACCGTCTTCAATAGCAGCAGTATAACTAATGCCATCAATAGTAATTGAAACATCACCAGTAACATCATCTCTATCAAATGTTACATTAACGATTACATCATCACCAACTTTGACGGATTCTGCAGCAGCTTCCATAGTAGTATTTGCTTTAAATACAGCAAATGAAACACTAGCAACAGCATCATTGTATTTCTCATCACCAGCATAACTTACATCAGCAGAATATTCACCAACAACTAAACCAGGAACAACAATAGTAGCAGCACCATTCTCAATAGCAGCAGTATAACTATTGCCATCAATAGTGATGGACACATCACCAGTAACATCCACTTTATCAAATGTTACATTGACAATTACATCATCACCAACTTTGACGGATTCTGCAGCAGCTTCCATAGTAGTATTTGCTTTAAATACAGTAAATGAAACACTAGCAACAGCATCATTGTATTTCTCATCACCAGCATAGACTACATCAGCAGAATATTCACCAGCAACTAAACCAGGAACAACAATAGTAGCAACACCGTCTTCAATAGCAGCAGCATAACTATTACCATCAATAGTGATAGACACATCACCAGTAACATCCACTTTATCAAATGTTACATTAACGATAACATCATCACCAACTACAACAGACTCTGCAGCAGCATCCATAGTAGTATTTGCTTTAAATACAGTAAATGAAACACTAACAACAGCATCATTGTAGTTTCCATCACCAGCATAGACTACATCAGCAGAATAATCACCAGCAACTAAACCAGAAACAACAATAGTAGCAACACCGTCTTCAATAGCAGCAGCATAACTATTACCATCAACAGTGATAGACACATCACCAGTAACATCCACTTTATCAAATGTTACATTAACGATAACATCATCACCAACTACAACAGACTCTGCAACAGCATCCATAGTAGTATTTGCTTTAAATACAGTGAATAGAGCATTAGCATTACTATCTAAGCTGTAAATGCTGTCAGGTGTGAAAGTAGCAGTTACTTCGTAATCTTTAGCAGCTAAACCAGGGATGATTGCAGTGCCTTGACCTTCGGAAGTAATGTTTACTGTGTAATCAGTACCATCAATGGATACAACGATTGTACCAGTTGCTTTAGGATTGAATTCAACATTGACTATAGCATCTTCACCATAAGTGATATTTTCTACGGTGATTGCTAAATCAGAGGTAATTGGATAGTTGTTTTCTACAATGTTGGTTTCACTAGCAGATTTAACAGCGCTGTCACCTTTTAACTCACTAGCAATTAATAAGTTATCGGTTACGTTGTTTCCTGTTTTTGTTTTCAAGTCCACAGCATAATCGCCAGTAGTGGTAATGTTGTTTGCTTTAATTACATTGTCATTTGAGTTAACGGTTACAGTAGCGTTCACATCATTGCCGATGAAAGTAACACCAGCACCACTGATAGTTACTGCACCACCGAAAGTGTTGTTTTCAACAACAGCATTTTTACCACTGATAGTAGCGGTAGTAGCAATAGTGTTGTCATAAGCAATAGCACCAGCGCCGCTGATAGTAGCGGAAGCAGCAGTGTTGTTATAAGCAACAGCACTTGCACCAACAGTAATTGCTTTTCCAACAATGTTATCATAAGCGACTGACTCTTTACCAGTAGACAAAGCACCAGTTACATTGTTATTGTAGATAATTGAACCGGCTTGAGCGTTTAAACCAGAACCATCGGTCATGGTGTTTCCAATATATGTGTTGTTGTATGGGTTTGTACCGCCGAATGAAGTACTGATTGAAGATTTGTACAATGTATTGTTTTCAATTAAGTTGTATTGACCTTCTACCATAAGACCCACAGAAATAGCAGAACCTTCTTTACCATAAATCCTATTGTTAGTAACTTTGTTGTAATTGTTTAAAGGTACACCACTAGGAGCGCCAGGAATATTGAATGTGTTTAAGTAGATTAAGTTTCCAACGTTTCCTTCAGCTTTAACAGTACAATTGTCAATAGTACAGTTGGTTGTCCAAGACATTGTGAAAGTGGTTGATCCACCGTTGTTTCTTGTGTACAAGTAACTGTTTTTGAGGATTACATTGGTTGAGTTTTCTCTGATACTGGTTGCTCCTACTCCGGAACCTACTCTTTGGTCTTCAACAACTACACTGATGTTGTCTAAAACAACATTATGGGTATTTGCAATCCATACTTGAGTGTTGTGGAAGTAGATACCGGTTACATTGGATCCTGAACCACCAGTAGTTACAGCAAAACTGTTACCCGGACTTTCACCAAGTAAACTACCTGCAGTAGTGTTCAAGTCAACATAAGCATCATGAGTAGTTGAAATGATGTTTACAGGCTTGTTAACGTTCATCTGAACAATAATATTAGTATCAGGATTGATTATGCTTCCTTGGAAGTCTAAAGTAGCTCCATCAGGGATGTAATCAAATAATTTACCATTATCAGCTTGATTGAAGTAATATAAGTAAGTATCTTGAGTTACAACACCATCAGCAACATACAGCACAGCAGTATTGCTACTTGAAGCAAAATCAGGACCATTATAGGTGGCATTAACAATATTTTCACCAATTTCTAAGTCTTCAGCAGGAATCTCTTTAACTGAAACACCATCAATCAATTCGACTTCATAAGATTTGCCGTTTACTTCAATAGTAACGGTACCTGTAGCATTAGGGACAGTTACAGTGACAGTAGCATCAGAACCGGTCCAAACCGGATCGGCAGCTACAGTAACATTTGCTAAAGGTTTTGCTGGAAGGTTATCTTTTACAACATTTCCAGTTCCTGATCCGATGTATACGGAATCATCACCCATTAAATCAGTGGATACAAGATAGTTTTCAGTGATTACTGCATCATCTGCTGATTTGAGTGAAACAGCATAATGACCTTCAGTGAAAATTGTATTGTTGGTTATTTTAAAGTCTGAATTTATACCTGATTGGGCATAGCTGATACCAAAGATATAGTTGTCTTCAGCATAATCGCCAATGTTATATGTGTAGATTGTATTGTCTTCGATTACAACATCACCAGTCTGCACTTCAATACCTGAAACAAGGCCAGTATTATAGGCACTGGTAGCCAAACCGGTTACATTAATGAAGTTGCCTATAATTCCCACATCACAAGGTGATCCCATATTGGATGGGAAGTAAATCGCAATGTTAGGTCCATTGGAAACTGTAGTAATGTTGTTTGCAATAATTTCAAAGTCAGAAGCTACAGCCTGAATGGCGTAAGCTGCGCCTGCATTATCCTTACCTCCTGTAGTGGACAAGTTGAAATTGTTGTTTGAGATTGTTAAATCTTCATCATAGATAATTTCCATTGCATATATGTAGACATCCTTATTGGCAGGTGTGAAAGTGTCAATCATTGAAATGTTATTGCCGTCAATTAAACCGCTGGATTTTGCAACATACATAGCCTGGAAAGTAGGAGTAGTGGTATCCAAGTGATTGGTTGTTACATCCAGGTTGTTGTCTGTAAATTCAAAGTCTTCAGCACCATTGATTCTAATACCATTGACAGCGCTTAATCCCATCACATAGTATTCATGCTCATAAATATCAGCTAAAAATGCCGGAATGACAGCAGTGATATTGTTGCCGCTGATTACAAGGCCGATAATAGGATCGGCATCATAATCAAAGAGGCTTACGCCTGAGTTTACGCAAATCGCATTGGACACATCATCTACTGTGTATTCATCTACTGTGCTTTCGAAGTATATGTCGTTATTCAAGATTTGAACGCCGTTAGCACCAGAATATAAGTTAATTGCATTTGCAGCTTCAGAGACGACATATGTAATGTTCATGTTTGAAATGATTGCATTTTCACCAGCGATATCGATTAAATTACCTAGATTGCTATTTGCAACTAAAGTCATAGCATCTAAAGTAACATCACTGCCCGCAATAATGAATCCAATGTCATTTAACACGGCATTATCGCCAGTGATTGTTAAAGGTCTGTCAATGCAAATGAAAGATGCCAAATCAGATGTGAAATCGCCTTGGAATATTAACTCATCAAATTCAACTGAATCCAACAGGTTGCCGTATTCATCGAAGAAATCAAAGAAATTATCCTTGGTTACAATATTTAAACTAGATGGTGGGAAATTATCCCCAATCTCTACATCTTCACAATCACCAGGATTAATAGAATCATCACCAACCAAATCATGAGCGTATAATGTATTTCCATTAGCAATTAAATAATCTGCATCAATTACAGAAATTGTGTATTTACCTTCTGTATAAACGGTATTGTTTTGAATATCAAATGAACGGTCACCATACATCCATTGGGCATAGCTTATGCCGTACATGTAATTTGCATCTCCATAATCATTTACATTATATGTATAAATGGTGTTGTTGTAGATTTTTGCATCACCGTTCTGGATTTCAATACCTGATACCAATGCCCAAGAACCAGATTCAGATGCTGATCCGGTTACATTGATGAAGTTGTCTTCAATAAAAAGCACTGAATTCCCACCGAACATACTTGCAACATAAATTCCTAAGTTCGGACCATGGGATATGCTTGTAATGTTGTTTCCTTTAATGATTACTTCTGATTCAACGCCTTGGAATGCATATGCTGTTCCGGCGGCATCTTTACCACCTTTAGTGGACATATTGAAGAAATTGTTTGTGAATGTTACATTAGTATTGTATCCGAAGTCGATTCCATACAGGTAATTGTCCACTCCTTCAGGGGTCATTTCATCAATCATAAGGATGAAATTATTGTCAATTAATGAATCGTGGCAGCCTATGATGAAGATTGATTGGATTGTAGGGAACGCTGCAGAATAGTTATTTGTTGTTGAATTAATCATATTGTTAGTAAACATAAGATTGCCGCAGTCTTTGAGCCTTACTGGGTTTACATTGTTTGAACCCATCATATAATAATCCTCATCATAAGTATTTACATAAACACATGGCAATTTTGTTGTAATATTATTGTTGTCGACAACAACATCATTAGTGTCAACAAGCTGAATTGCTATACCTTTCACCTCATCTGAAGTTACATGACTTTCAAAGTATATTATGTTATCTAAAATTTCTGCACTGTTTACTTGATATAAATCAATTGCAATAGCTTCTTCACCTGCAGGAGCTTCATAAAATATGTTTAGATTAGTTAAACTAATTTCATCTGCATCATAAGCATAAATTAAACTACCTAAAGCACTATTTGCAATGAATGTTAAATCATTTAAAGTTACTTCACTGGAAAGAATAGTTATGGCCATATCATTTAATACAGCACCATCACCTGTAATGGTAATTGGGCTTTCAAGATTTATTCTATCAACAAGATTGCTGAATTCACCTTGGAATATCAATTCATCGAAAGTGACTGAATCAAGTAAGAAACCGTCTTCATCAAAGAAATCGAAGAAGTTTTCTGGAGTTACAATATTATCAGAAGTGTCAATGCCAGTATTATCTTCAATGATTGTATTTCCACTTGCATCCACAATGTATACTGACTCATCACCCTCCAATAAAGAAGATGCCAATGAATTGCCGGTGATTGTAGTATCCTGTGCTTTTAGTATATAGATTGTGTATTTACCTTCAGTTTCAACAGTGTTATTTTGAATATCATAGCAATGATTATCTCTTAAACCCTGTGCATAGCTGATACCATAAACATTATCTCCTTCCACATATGTTCCGGTTATTGATCTTGTTTTGATGGTATTGTTATATACCCTTGCCACATTGTCCTGCAATTCAATGCCTGAAACCAAACCCCAATTATCTGAAGTTGGAAGGCCTGTTATGTCAATGTTATTGTTTTGAACGGTTATTTCAGTATCCCCAAAATAGTTTTGGGAAAAGATACCTAATGCAGGGCCTGCACAGTTAGAATATAAATCATTTCCATCAATCACAACATCTTCATAAGGTCCTGTGAGTTGGATAGGATATGAAGTACCTGCATTTTCAGCACCACCGTCAGTTTCGACACTGATTTTATTGTATTGCACCAAAACGGAATTTGAGTAGTACATGTCCAATACATTAAGGTAATTTGCTTCACCTACACCAATTACAAAATCAGTTTCGTTGAATGTATTGCCAATGATATTTAAACCTTCACAGCTTTCAATCATTACACAATCTAATGTAGGACGATCACCATTACGGTCAATTACATTTGCAATGAATGTATTGTTAATGATATCGATTTCACTGGAATCTTTTATTCCTGTATTCAATACCAAATCAGTATCAAGACCAGGATTTCCTTTACCATAATCAACGTTAAGTATAGGCAAGTTTGCCCTGATAACGTTTCCTTCAACAAGACCTTCCTGAGAATCGATTATTTTCATTGCATATTCATAATTCTCTTCAAGGCTTGATCCTGTGAAATTGACATCACAGTTCAAAATTTGGAAATTAATTGCCCCATTCATATAAATGGCATATGCATCATAGCTGTCGCCTGGTGCATAGTCAATTGTCAACCCGTCAAGAACAGTATTTTCGCCACTTACATATATAAGAGCTCCATCATTATCATCGAATTCGACATCATCAGCTATTAAAGTCAAATCTTTTAGACTAACATCACCGGCAGAAATGGTAATTCCCATATCGTTTAAGACAGCACCATCACCAGTGACATCAACAGACCTATCAAAGACTAAATATTCAGTCAAATCAGAAAATTCACCGCGTAATATCAATTCATCTGCAGTAACGGTATCTAACAACTTACCTTCATCATTAAAATAGTTATAAAAGGTATCTTTAGTAATTACTGCACTATCCTCGCTTAAAATTTCCTGATTAGAAGATTTAAGCTTGGTTACATTTTCACCGACAGCAACATCTTCAGTTGTGATAGCACCATCCGTGATTAGTCCATCGTCAAGTGGAGAAGCAAATTTTAAATCTCCACTGTCTTGTGCAACTGCCATATCATCGACAGCCGTATTATCCGCCGCACTTGCGGCACCTAAAGTTAAGACAGCCAGCAGGATCATGCTGACCAATAAAATTTTATTAAATTTCAAAAGTATACACCTAATAATTTAATTAGCATATTCAATAAAACATGAATAATATTCCTATATATATTATAAAGTAATATTTATAATTATTCAGTGAAATTTGATAAGTAAAAAAATGAAAAAAAAGTTCAAAAAAATGATTAAAAAAAATAAGAAAAAATAGAGAAATTAATCTCTATAATTTTAACTTACCTTAAAGCTAGTGGTTGTTGTGGCATTAGTATATTTAATGTTGCCCGCATATGTTACAACCACCTTGTGAGTGCCTTTTTGTAAACCGGAAATGCTAAGAGATACCTTACCAGAATTGATTTTTTCACGATGCTCAACACCGTCAACATAGATTCTTACATTACCCGGAGCATCCTTAGCTATACTAACGGAAATCAAAGCATCTTTTCCGTATTTAATATTTCCAGCAGTAACTGACAATCCAGGTGAGAGCTTGTTGACATTGAAAGTTGTTGTGGCTATTGACGGAGCATACTTGACATTTCCAGCATATTTTGCAGTAACGTTGTGAAGGCCTGATTTCAGATTTGGAATTGAAACGCTGGCCTTTCCTGAAGCAAGTTTTGCAATGTAAGTTGTTCCATCAACGATGAACCTGACGTTTCCAGGAACATCACTAGGCAGATTTACTGAAATTGTAGCATTCTCACCATAATAGATATCACTGACTATCGGAGTAATATTCAATGAATTTCTACCTACATTAAATGTAGTGGATATGGAAGCTGGATTATACTTGACATTACCCGCATAGCTCACGGTAACCTCATAGGTACCTTCGCTTAAGCCAGTCAAAATTGAAACGGCCTCACCTGAAACGATTTTGGAACGGTAAATGGATCCACCAATCACAAACTTGATGTTACCAGGAACATCACTAGGCACATTAACTGTGATGACTACATTTTCACCATATTTGACATCAGGAACACTAACAGTCATATCCAAATCATGTTTTGATACAATAAAGCTAGTAGATGCAGAAGCCGCATTATACTTGACATTACCCGCATAGCTTACAACAACACTATGAGTACCAGATTTCAAACCGGCAACACTCAAAACAGCCTTACCAGAAGTAATTTTAGACTTTTGGGAACTGCCATCAATAGCAAAATTGATGTTACCCGGAACATCACTAGGCACATTAACAGTAATAACCTCATTCTCACCATACATGATATCCTGCGCTTTTACATTAATATTCAAATCATGTTTTGATACAATAAAGCTAGTAGAAGCGGAAGCCGCATTATACTTGACATTACCCGCATAGCTTACAACAACACTATGAGTACCAGATTTCAAACCGGCAACACTCAAAACAGCCTTACCAGAAGTAATTTTAGACTTTTGGGAACTGCCATCAATAGCAAAATTGATGTTACCCGGAACATCACTAGGCACATTAACAGTAATAACCTCATTCTCACCATACATGATATCCTGCGCTTTTACATTAATATTCAAATCATGTTTTGATACAATAAAGCTAGTAGATGCAGAACCCGCATTATACTTGACATTACCCGCATAGCTTACAACAACACTATGAGTACCAGATTTCAAACCGGCAACACTCAAAACAGCCTTACCAGAAGTAATTTTAGACTTTTGGGAACTGCCATCAATAGCAAAATTGATGTTACCCGGAACATCACTAGGCACATTAACAGTAATAACCTCATTTTCACCATATAATATGTCATTGGCAGTGACCTTTATGTTCAAAGTATGCTTATTCACTTTGAAAGTAGTGGAAGCTGATTCTGAAACATATTTGGAATCCCCTCCATAAGTTGCGGTTACACTATGACTACCGGACTTTAAGCCTGGAACAACAAAAGTGGCTTTGCCTGAACTGATTTTAACAGTGTAAACAGCACTATCTACAGTAATTTTAACGTTACTGATAGCGTCATTGGCCATACTGACCGAAATTGTGGCGTTTTCTTCATATAGGATATTGTCTGCTGAAACTGTAATCCTTGGAGATGCTTTAATTACATTGAAGTTAGATGAAATCTCCTTGGAATTATACTTACCATCTCCAGAATATGAAACCACTACAGTTTTATCGCCATAAGTGAAACTGGCGATCCTGACAGTTGCCTTACCCTTAACAAGATCTGCAGTTGCAGTTTTGCCATCACATGTGACAGTGACTGTTCCTGTTGCATCTGAATTGGCCACTACATTAAAGTCCACTGAGTCTCCAACACAAACTTCATCATTGAAATTGACAGTTAATTTAGGAGTGATTTTGTTTACGGTAAAGATTTTTGTATATGAAATCGGCAGGTATTTTTCATCACCTGAATAGGAAAATACTGCAGATTTTCTGCCTGCAGCTAAATCAGGAACGGAAATTGTTGTTCTGCCTTTAACCACATTAGAGGAGTAGGTTTCATTATTTATAGTAAGTT
This sequence comes from Methanobrevibacter sp. YE315, assembly GCF_001548675.1. NCBI lineage: Archaea > Methanobacteriati > Methanobacteriota > Methanobacteria > Methanobacteriales > Methanobacteriaceae > Methanobrevibacter > Methanobrevibacter sp. YE315. The sequence continues at coordinate 908,170 of NZ_CP010834.1, read as the reverse complement.
CTACAGTGCCTGTAGCATCATTTTTTGAAAATGTGATATTGAATACAGCAGTATCCCCTACATTAATGTTCTGCAGAGGAATGGTCATTGTTGTTTTAATTTTGTTTACATTGAATTTAACGGTTTTTGAATTTGCCATATAGTTATCATCATCTGAATAGCTGACAGTTGCGGTTTTGCTGCCGCTTGATAATCCTGAAACCACAATAATTGCCTTGCCGTTAACCACACTTGAAGAATAAATGTTGTTTTCCAAATTAACGTAAATGTTACCTGAAGCATCGCTAGGCAGACTGGCAATGTTAAAGACAGCATCATCACCAACATTAATATCGGCGATATTGACTGTGAAAGTAGTCAGATTCATACCGACAGAAAGGGCGTTAACTTTACTATCAGCATCATATTTCAAGTTTCCTGAGTAACTGATGGTTGCATTGTAATTTCCACGTTTTAAACCAGAAATGCTGACAGTGGCCCTACCATTACTTACACTAGCTGTGCCCCTTTTACCGCCGACATCAACGGTTACAGTACCTGTAGCATCAGAAGGTAAAACCGCATTAAATGTAGCTTTTTGACCATAGTTAATGTTTGAATTAGTCACATTCATGTATGGATTGTATTTGGAAACGCTGAACTCGGCATTTTTGACTGCTGTTGTATATCTCATATCGCCCGGATAGATTACGTTGACAGTATAATCATCAGCAGGCAGATTGGAAATTCTTTGAGTTGCAACGCCATCATTGACATCAACTGAATAGGTTTCGCCATTGACAACAATGTTGACGGCTCCGGTAGCATTTTCATTCAATGAAACAGTAATGACTTCATCATCACCCACATGGATATCATTAACGTTAATGCTTAATGAAGGATTTTTCAGATTTGCATTTGTTAATGCATAAACTTTATCTAGGCTATTGACATAGATTGTACCTTGGCTATCCATAACAGGAGTTCCAACAATATTATTATTCAAATTAGCTTTCCATAAGATGTCTCCTTCACTATCCAATGCGTAGAATACATTGCCTGAAGCAAAGTAGACCTTATTGTCTTCTCCTATTAATAATCCTGAAGTAACGGTTAAATCCGTGAATTTAGTTTCACTGCCGTCCAAAATGTCATAACGATATAATACGCCTTTTGCATTAACAGAATATAAACCGATTTCCGTGTCCAAGAACAATTGACTGCCGACACCTCCAGTAACCCTAGTGGACCATAACTGACTGCCATCATCATTCAATGCAACAATGGAATTGGACAAGAATGTAAATATGACATTTCCATCACCTACTACTGAATTTCCACCGTTTATTGTTCCGGATTTTGAAGATTGAACAGTTCTTGATGAAACATCAACTATCTTGATTGAATCATAACATGGAACAGCAACCAAATCATCACTGATTAATGTAGGTGCTGCTGATGGAGTTGAACCTAACGGAATTAATATTGGATTTCCACCGTTTTCCCATATATTATATGGAATAATTACCAAGTAGGATCCACCTTGTTCCTCACCAGAGATGTAGATGTTTCCATCTGCATCAACAATCGGTGCAAACAGGCTTGATCCTTGATAGAGATTTGCATGACCGTATCTTTGACCGGTAGTTTGATTGATGAAATATAGTGTATCTTCGGATTTTGGTGAAATGATTACATCACGACTGATGGCTATTCCTGAAAAGTTCGCACCGGCGTCATCTGATATGTAATTCCATCTGCCCTGTCCGTTGCTCTTAAAGGAGTATATTCCGTCAACTGTTGTAACATAAACATTTCCTTCACTGTCAATTGCCAGATTTCCACTGATTTCATCAACTGATGCAGACCATTTGATTTTACCGTTTGTTGTAGTTTCATAAGGTGATTTACCTGTATGACTTAAATCTCCACCTTCATTTGCCCATTGAGGAGCATTCCAATCGGATACCTCGAATGTAGCTGACCTTGTGGTTGTTACATAATTGTTTCCTGTGTATTTTGCTTTAATTGTATAAGTTCCAACAGCTAAATCAGAGTATGTTAATGTGACCAATCCTGAAGATGGAACATTTTTGGTTTCAGACCTGATGCCTATGATTGTTAATGTTCCTCCACTTCTTGCAGGAAGCCTGATTTCAGCTATTGCATCTCTTCCTACTTTGATATTATTAACATCAATTGTAAAGTCAAGGTTTGCTTTAGCAACATTATATGTTGTGTTGCCTGAAGCGTTTTTATAATTGTTATCTCCTGGGTAATATACTTCTACGAGTTTGTTATTGCCTGCACTTACTCCAGGGATTGTAACTGTTGTTCTTCCACTAGCCAATTCACCTGTTGCAGTTATTCCATCAATTGTTACTGTCACATTACCTGTGGTTGCTGTGTTTGACCTTACATTAACGACAGTGTCCTCACCATAGGTAATGTCTGAAACTGTAATTGTTAAGGCAGGTGTCAGTTTACCAACTTCAAATGAGAATTCGTCTTCGCTAGGCAGGTATTTCGCATCACCATTATAAACAGCTTTAATTACATAATCGCCTCTTTTTATTTTGCTGATTACATAATTGTCATTGACATCGATTGTGGCTTTCTTTACATCATTGACATAAACATCAATAGTTCCTGTTGCATCGTTAGGCACAGTGAATGTAAATGTGACATCATTATTTAAGACAATATCTCCTGCAGATATTTCAATTGTTGAATCAATTTTATTTACAGTCATATTAGCTGTTTTTAAAGTGGATTTGTAATTATCATCACCTGTGTAATTAGCTTCTATAGTATAATTGCCTGCTGCAAGACCTGAAATTGCAAATATCGCTTTTGAGTTTGAAATTGCTTTTGTTTGGGTAACATTTCCTACCTTAAGCCTAATTTGACCTGTAACTCCAGAGTTGACATTTACGACAATCCTTGCGTTGCTTCCCACGGTAATGTCTTGTGCATCGATTGACATTTCAGGTGTGGATTTGGCAAATGTAAAGTTGATTGTAGCGCTTTTTCCATTGAAAGACCCTGTAAGAGAGCCACCATCTCTGCTATTTAAGGTATAATAAACAAGAGCCATTCCATTTTCAACTGTGACTTTGTTATCAGAACAGACTCCATTTACTGCAGTTAAATCCAAATCAAAGCTTGGTAAATTTACACCATCATAATTTGTTATATTTCCTTCATTATCTATTTGAGTGAATGAGAACTGGACTGGGACGGCTTTATTAAGTTCAGCTTCATTGCTTAAAGATGATACATTTAATATCAGCCATGTTTTTGCAGGATCCCAACCATTCGGCAATTGATTTGACTTAGGATATACCTTTAAAGCAGGTTTGGTCAAGTTATCAGGAGTGTTTCCCCACCAATTATTATTGGCAGTCAATTTTTTAAGATGGGAATCACCACCATTAATGATTACATGATTATCGTTTTCATATGAATTATTTAAGAAGATTGAATCTCTGACCAACAATGAACCTGAACTAATATAAATAACTGAGGCATATTTGCCCGTATCTGTATTGTTAATGAATTTACAAGATTGAATGGCTACACTACAACTATCTTCCGTATATATTCCTGAAGCCCTATTTGTCTGTTTATTTCCAATGAATGTACAGTCTATAATATTTGCCTTATTCTTCTTAACATCTATACAACCATTATAAACAGTGTTGTTAATGAAAATTAAGTTTTCAACCTCAAACTTTGTTGTTTGAGTCTTATACTTCAATATACTGCCATATAAAGTATATGTTGCTATATTATTGGTGAAAATTGAAGACTTAATGGAAATTGAATTGGCTATAATGAATGAACCTTCCTTATTATTATTGAATATTAGATTTTCACCTTCTACAATACCATCAGCTTCAATGTGTGCCTTATATTGATTATTTTCAAATGTACATCCATCAAATATTAAAAATCCTGAACTTGACTGATTGATAAGTCTATTTTTAGAACTTGATCCGTATTTGGAATTTTTAAAGGTAACATTTTCAAACTTGACATCACCGTTAGTGATTTTGAATGCATTTCCTGTGACAGTTATGGCTGCATTGTTTTCAGCAACAATTGTCAAATTGTAGTTGATTACTAAATTGGCTTCGCCAAATGTTCCATCTATGAGAACAATATTTTCGGTTGCGGTTGCAAGTTCGATTGCTTTAGATAATGTCTTAACTGCTTTGCTTCTAGTCAACCCATTATTTGCATCATTACCATTTTTTTGTGATACAAAAATGAATGTTTTTGCAATACCTGCAGAAACCTCGTTACTTTTACTGTTTGATATAGATGGCATTACATAAACTCGAGCAGTATTGCCTTTTCCAAGATTTAATTCAAAATCCCTACTGGAAACAGTTGTATTATACACTCCATTTACATAAACATCATATGTAGATTTATCTAAAATGTCCGCATCAAAGGATGTAGGATTTTTCAATGCAGCATCCAAATGGAAAGTTACTATTCCATTGACTGGATCATCAGCGGTAAGTTTGAGCTTTTGATATACCAATGAATTGTTATAATAATAGTTATCCCTGATTTCTGCGGTGGATCCTGTTGCTACCCTAACGTCCAATACGTCTCCAACACGAGTATGGTTGATGAATTGATTTCCTATAATTTTTACATCTGGAGAACCGTAGCTGAGACCACCGTTAATAGCACAGATTGCAGTACCGATAGAAGCACTGTTTTTTATAAATACAGAATTATATACTTCAAGACCCCCTTCATCCATAAGGGATATTGCTCCTCCACGACCGGTACCACTAGTTGACAATTCGTCCAATCCCCAACAGAGGTTTTCATTGTTTTCAAATAGACATTCTTCAATACGTATGTATGGAGCATGGAGATATTTACAAGCACCAATAGCACCACCACCATTATTAGTAGTACAGTTGTTACCTATAAACCTAGTGTTGTAAATCTGTAAGTAACTATAGGTATATAATGCACCACCATTCCAACCTGCTAGATTATCTATAAAGTCGGAATCATATATGGTAGTGTTAGCACCACCATGAGTATGTATTGCACCAGCCCACCAGAAAGCACTATTTTTATAGAAAGTACTATTATTAACAACTAGTACCCCACAGTTATTAATACAACCAGGTTCGGTTTTAGCATAGTTACCTTCAAAGTAACAGTCGTTAACCTGCATAGAAGCACTAGTACATGTGCCGGTCGGATCATCCTTAGGGTAATATATACTTACGCAACCAAAATCAGTAGTACAATTAATAAAAGTACAGTTTTCTAAAACTGCAGTACCTTTCTTAAGATAAACGATACTAGAATGACCTAGATTAGTGGAAATATTATGGAAATAACAATTTTTAATTAAATTTGCTGAATTACCACCCATCTGTAAAAATACTCCATCCGGCTGATAACCTGTACCAATCCATTTGAATTCAATATTTTCTAAAGTAATGCCGATGCCATTATCATCTTCCACTTTCATTGCAGTGTATGTAATATTGCCAGCATTAGGAGAAGTATCTCCAATATATGCACCAGTATTACCTATGATTTTTACATTATTCTTTATTAAAATCTGATAACTGGAATCACTTATACTATCAGGATAATAATTTGTATTTTCTTTCAACTTCAATGTGTAATCCTTATCATTCAAGGAACAGTAATACTGTAAATCGTTCCAATCATTTACAATTATTTCATTATTACTGTCATTTAACGTAGATTCATCAATATTTGATTTTAAATATTGATTTGAATCAACACTACCAATATCATCAATTAAATCATTATCAGCAGCTTGAGTAACATTATTATCATCTAAATCAGCAGCTGAAATAGAATTTAATGAAATTAACAATATCAATAGTGCTATTACTATCAAATATATTTTATTAAATTTCATTTCATCAACCCTAAATAAAAATTTATTCAAATTCTATATATGTTGACAAATATATATAAAGTTATCAAATGAACTTGAAAAAAATTTAAAAAAAGAGAATAAATAAAAGAGATAAATACTCTTTTAATTATGGGTTGACATTAAATGTTACAACGGATGTATAATTCTTGTACTTACCATCACCGCTATAGTAAACATCCAATGAATATTGTTTTACCGGCAGATTAGGAATCACGATAACCGCATTTCCACCTTCAACCTCAACGATATAGACCTTTCCATTAACATTAATGTATACGATTCCAGTAGCGTCATCAGACAATGCTACATTTACAGTGACATTATTGCCAACTTTAACAGTACGTGCAGTAGCCTTCATTCTAACATTGTTCTTATTCACATTAAATGATACAGTAGTTGTCTTTGTCTTATACTTGTCATCACCGCTGTATTTTACTTCCAATGAATATTGGCCCGCAGGCAAATCAGGAATAATGATTTTTGCAGCGCCATTTGAAACAATGCCTGTATACTTTACACCACCAATGACAATGAAAACATTACCTGTTGCATCACTGGACAATTTCACATTAACAACAACATCATTTCCCACTTTGACAGTAGCTGCACTGGCTTTCATTGATGGATTAAGCTTGTTGACATTGAATGTAACCACTGTAGTTGAAGACTTGTATTTTTCATCTCCACCGTACAGCACGTCTAACGCATATTGGTTTATAGGCAAATTCGGAAGTATGATGCTTGCAGCGCCTTTAGAAACAATGCCCGTATATTTTACACCACCAATGACAATGGAAACCTTGCCTGTTGCATCATTAGGCAATACTACATTGACCGTTACATCATCACCTAACCTTACTGTACGTGCTGTTGCCTTAATGGTGGATTTGTACCTGTTAACATTGAATGTAACAACATTATATTTATTTTTATATTTTGCATCACCACTATAGACAACCTCAAAGGAGTACTCCCCGGCAGGCAAATCAGGAATGATGATTACCGCATTACCCTTATTGATAGCTCCAGAATATTCAACACCATCAACAAAGATGGAAACATAACCAGTCGCATCCTTGGACACAACAACATTAACAGTAACGTCATCGCCAACGTGTACAGTGCGGGCAGTAGCCTTAATAGTTATATAATACTTGTTCACATTAAAAGTAACCTGAGTAGCATTGGCCAAGTATCTACCATCACCGCTGTACAATACATCCAACGTATATTTGTCTGCAGGCATATTCGGAAGTATGATGCTTGCAGCACCTTTTGAAACAACACCTGAATACACAATACCATCAATGACAATTGAAACCTTGCCTGTTGCATCATTTGGCAAGACCACCTTTACAACAGCATTCTGATCAACTCTAACTGTAGATGCAGTCGCCTTAATGGTGGATTTGTACCGGTTAACATTGAATGTAACAACATTATATTTATTTTTATATTTTGCATCACCACTGTAGACAACCTCAAAGGAGTACTCCCCTGCAGGCAAATCAGGAATGATGATTACCGCATTACCCTTATTAATGATTCCAGAATATTCAACACCATCAACAAAGATGGAAACATAACCAGTCGCATCCTTGGACACGGCAACGTTAACTGTAACGTCATCTCCAACGTGTACAGTGCGGGCAGTAGCCTTAATAGTTATATAATACTTGTTTACATTGAAAGTAACCTGAGTAGCATTGGCCAAGTATCTACCATCACCGCTGTAAATCACGTCAAAAGTGTGTGAACCGGCTTGAGGAATTACCGGAAGTTCAATAACTGCATTGCCATTTTCTACAACACCAATATAATCAATTCCATTAACTGTAATGTAAACGTTTCCGGTTGCATCACCATTTAATACAACATTTACAACAGCATTCTGATCCACTCTGATTGTACGGGAGGAAGCTGAAATATTGGTTCCATACTTGGCTACATTAAATGCAACCTGAGTCAAAGCATCCCAATAGTTAGCATCACCGCTGTAGAGCACATCAAAGACATATGAACCGGCAGACAAACTTGGAAGATAAATGGTTGCACTACCTTCCACTACGTCAGCAAAGTATTCCTCTTCACCAATCATGATTGAAACTCTTCCGGTTGCACCATCATCTAAAGCAACATTAACAACAGGAGTTTCATCCACATAAATGTTATTGGCGGATGCTGAGATATTCGAATCTGTTTTATAATAGTCATAAACAACAATTGTTGAATTTGAAGAAGAGTTATAACCTACTGCATTGAATGTTGCGGATATGGTGTTATATCCATGACTTAAATGATTAGTGAAGCTGGCAATTCCATTATTTATATTGACAGCAAAGTCATCTCCATTAAAATTGAATGTGACCTTTCCATTTTTCACCAAATTGCCGTATTGGTCTATGACTGTAGCCATAATCTCAACAACATCATCATTTCTAATGACATTCAGATTGGTTATTGTGTTAATCTCATTTAGAATTGTGAATGCCTTGATACATGCCACCTGTGAATAGTATACATGGGTTCCAAAAGTTCCACTCAAATTAAACAGATCATGCCAGTTGGTTCCGTCTACGCTCAAATAAGAAATTTCCGGCATATATACCATTTTATTAAGTGAACAGCTTTCAGAAATCGGAAGTGAAGTGGCATCTCCATTGCTTACCTTAAACTCAACAACAAATTTGTCGCCTGATTTGACAGGTATAAACTGGCCAAGATCAATTGTATAGTATCCTGGATTTGAAGTGCCGCTGTTAACAGCTTGAACAACCCCATTAACATAAACGGAAGCTGTCCAATTAGTTATCTTTTCAAAGTATGTTGACACTCCTGCTATATACTCATCATCTATTGCAGTAAATACGTTCTTATACCAGATTGAAGGTGAATTTATGTAGTAGTAATTTGTCATTCCTCCAATATCATACTGGTAGTTCCTATCGTATTTTATTGTATCATTCAGAATTATTGCATAGGCAACATTGTCACTGCCAGGCTCTGCGAATTTCTCATCATAATAGGAAACATAGAAATATCCGTGATCCTTCCAATCAGGACCCCAGCTGTTCCTTACAATCCAGGCCCCATCGCCATACTCACTAGGAAGTCCATAGAAGTTGCTTCTCGGATAGTTGTCATCCCATCCGACAATAGTGACGGCATGATTGGATGGAGTTGAATACCAGCAATAGTAGCCTTTTCCCCTGAAGAAATTGTTATCAAAATACATTGATGTTCCGACAGCACCATATTTCAGTATGGCCATTTTGATTTCATCATTGTCCAAGTAATTGTCACGTTTTAAAGTTTTGATGTTCTGGACATGCATGATGCTGTTTAAAACAGGTGACAACGTGGACTTGTCATCAAAAGGATCATCATTTTCCAAAACAGGACCCAACCAGCTTGCAAGATATCCGAAATGCATTTTGTCATATCCACCTTCATTTGTATCCATTTTCCATCCATAGTCAGAGTACATCTCAATAACGTTTTTCATGTTTTCTTCAGACAGATCCAAGGATGGTCCGGAGGCTTTCAAGATAGATGATTCCAATACTGCTATTGCAGCAAATGCCCAACAGTTTCCAGATGACTGTTGATCCTTTGGAATTGTTACAAGATTATAATCCCTCAAGCTATATGCTGAAGGCAATACTGTGATTTCAGATTCATTGTGCCTATACATTGAGTAATTTCCATTGGCAATATCCAAGTTTATGGAAGATGCTTCATAGGCGTCATTTTGGAAAACGGCACTGTTTCCGGTATATGTATTCATATTTCTCACAGAACCTCCGCTTTTTAAGGTATTGCAGATGGAATATACACCACCCGCAGTCAAACCGGCCTGATTTGAAATGAACTTATTATATCTTAAGAACAAACTGGTTGAATTATCGATGAACAATGCTCCACCGTTATTTGCTGAGTTATTTTCAAAATTACCATAAAGTGATGTGAAATTACCATACATATGATAGACCGCTCCACCATCCCATTTTGCGGAACAATCCTGAACTTTCAAATAGTTTGAGGTGAATGCAGTATTTAAAGATGCAATTGCACCTCCGAAAGTCGCTGATGAATTAGTAATATTGACATTATTTAAATTTAAAGTTGCCTGCCTTGTATAAATCGCTCCCCCTGCATCCGCAACGGAATGTGAATTCAAGAATTTTGATTTTGAAATTTTAATGTTGGTACCGTATTCACAGGCTATTGCACCACCAAAATTATAAGCATAATTGTTTATGAAAAGGGAGTCTGTGATGTCAAGACTACCACCAAGCATATAGATTGCACCACCATATTCTGCATAATTGTCAATGAAAGTGCAGTTGTTAATGTTTACGGTTGGAGTATAGTCGGAATTAGGGCATGTTATGGCTCCTCCAAGAATATTTGAATACCCGTCTATCTTTTTGCCACAACCGTTTTTAAAGATAACGTTGGTGGCGTTCAGATTCTTATTATTCTCTATGGTCGCCTCATACATTGTTAGGTTAGTAAGGGTTAAGGACTTCTCAACTGTAAAAGCAACACCTGCAAATTTAATGATGGTGCTTTTGGCGTTTTCGCCGATTATATTTACATTTTCAATGGTTTTTGAGGTATCTAAAAAATATTCACCATTCGCCAAGTGGATATTTGAATTTGAGTTAATTCTACTCGCCTTCAAATCTCTATAAGGATTGTCTATAGAACCATTACCATTGTCATCCTTAGCTGAAGCATTAAAATAATAGTCATTGCTTCCCCTAACAACATCTACATCATCACTGATTTCAATAAGATCACCATTCCCCTCTTCAACCGACAATATCGTGTCGTTTTCATGAGCAAAACTTGAAGGAACTGCGATTAATAAGATAATGAAAGTTAAAAGTATTAATAGCTTATAATTTTTAAACAAAATAATGCCCCCGAATTTATTAAATATATTATTATGTTTAAATTTTATAATATAAATAATCAAGTAAAATTAAAAAAAAGTAAAGCTATTGGATAATAGCTTTTAGAATATGAAATCCAATTTTTTCTTATGGTTATAGGAAATTTCAAATGAATTAAGAGCCAATGTTTTTAAAACTTCCAAATCATCATCAGTTATTCCAACAACATCTTCCCATTCACTTTCCAAACGAGCGATTTCTTCTAAAATCTCTTTACCGTAATCAGTCAATGAACAATCATATGGAAGACCGTTTTCAGGATTTTCATCAATTTCAATCAGTCCCTTTTTAGCTAATTTCCTATAGCTTTTAAGGTATAAACCTTCATGTAACTTGAACAAATCAGTTTTTTCAGCTTTTTCATACTGTTTTATTCTGATACGTTTGTGATGAGCTTTTTCATGCTTTTTAACTTGTTTTAGTAGTTTAACTTGACTTTCATGAAGATGAATATCCAGATTGTCTCGAACATAGGTCAATTTAGACTCTTCAATGATGCCTATGAAAGATGATGCATTCATGCTTTCAATAGCTTTTATGTGAGGGTGTGCCATCTAATCACCTACTTCATCTGACCGAATATGCCCCTCATGATTCCTTTTGTAACTTCACGGGCTGCAGTATTGACGGCCTGTGTAGCTGCCTTTTCAACCATTTTTTGCTGAGCGGATTTTTTGGTTCTTTTACCCTTGGTTTGAGTTTGGCCTGCAATAACAGTTCCTAGAATATCTCCTAAAATGGAACCTTGCTGTGCAGGAGCTTCCTCAGCTGATTCAGGCGCTTCTTCTACAGGTTCAGGTGCCTCTTGTTTTTGGGTTTTGACCTCTTCAATTATCTGTTTATCGACTTCTGGAACTTCACTTTCAATATTTGGATTTGAATCTATTTTGTTCAGTAACAGTTCATAAGCTGATTCACTGTCTAAAGCTTCCCAATATTTGGATTTGAATTCGGATATGTCAATAATTTGCTGGCGCAAATCATCATCAATAGCTCCAATGTGACTTTGAGGAGGAACTATTTTGACTTGTTCAACAACATTTGGAGCACCTTTTTCATCAAGAGTAGAAACCAATGCTTCACCGGTTCCCAAATTGGAAATGACCTCAGCAGTATCAAAATTAGGGTTTGGTCTGAAAGTTTCAGCTGCAACCTTTACAGCCTTTTGATCTTTTGGAGTGTATGCGCGAAGTGCATGCTGGATACGGTTTCCAAGCTGTGCCAAAATGTCATCAGGAATGTCTGCAGGAGATTGTGAAATAAAGTATAATCCCACTCCTTTTGACCTGATAAGCCTTACTATTTGCTCGATTTTTTTTGCAAATTCAGGTGAGATTTCATCAAACAACAAATGTGCTTCATCAAAGAAGAATACGAATTTAGGTTTGTCCATGTCCCCTACTTCAGGCAAGTTTTGATATAGGCTGGACATCATCCAAAGCAGGAATGTTGAATATATTTCAGGTGATAATGATAATTTTTGAGCATCCAAAACATTGATAACACCTTTTCCATTATCATCGACTTGCATGAAATCATCTAAATCAAGTGCAGGTTCACCAAAGAACAGATTTCCGCCTTGGTCTTCAAAGGCAATCAGGCTTCTTAAAATTGTACTTGCTGATTTTGGAGCAATTGCACCATATTGGCTTTCATACTGGTCCTTGTTTTCAACGACATGATTAATCATTGCTTTTAAATCTTTCAAATCAATTATTAAAAGGGATTCATCATCAGCAACCCTGAATACTATATTTAAAACACCTGCTTGCGCTTCGGATAAATTTAATATTTTTGAAAGTAAAACAGGACCCATTTCAGATAGTGTCACTCTAACAGGGATTCCTTTTTCTCCGAACAAATCCCAAAATTCAACAGGATATTCATGGAAATTAAATCCTTTCTCTTCAAGGCCAAACGCTTCAACATTCTTTGCAATGAAGTCGTTTGTTGAACCTACCTTTACAAGACCTGAAATGTCCCCTTTCATATCCGCTAAAAATACTGGAACTCCCAAATCTGAAAAAGATTCAGCCAATACTTTTAAGGTAACTGTTTTACCTGTACCTGTTGCTCCAGCAATTATACCATGCCTATTAGCCATTTTGGGTAATAAAAACACATTTTCGTTTTCATTACAACCAATTAATATCTTATCTTCTGCATACATTGCATTCACCCATTTTCTATTTTCTTAATTAAATAGTTAGTTTTTTTAACTATATTATTTTTATTAAATGATTTTGAAATTCTCTTAATTGCATCCAAGTTTTTGACAAAATTATCCAGCCATGAAAAAATATCCCCCGGATAGACCTGTATTTGATACTTTCTGAACAGCTTATTTGAAATGTCCTGAGGATCCTTGCCCTTAAGACGCTCATGAATAATGATTTCAGATATTCCCCTTTGCATACAACTGCAGAATGGTCTGTCCTGACAGTTGCACTGCATGAAATCTGTTTGAAGAGCTATTAGGGCATCCTGAAATTTCTTATCAACCTTTTCAATAGCTTCCCCTGATGATATGATATCCAAAGTGGATTCTGCAAACAATCTTGTTGAGAATTTTATCTTCAAGGCATTTGAAATCTGGTTGTGAATAACACTTGACAAATATGCGTTTTCAAACATCTCCAAATCCAAGGCCATTGCCAGAATCAACACTTTCAGCTTATCATACTGGTCCTTTTTCTTATACATTGGGGAATGGCCCACATACCTTATAAGGTATTCTTTATCGTTTAAGGTATTTTTAATGAATTCCGCCTCTTCAATTGATAGAAATGATACTGATGTTGCCCTTCCATACTTTGTAACTTCCAACCTATTGTTGGCTGAAATATTGATCAATCCCAAATCCTCCATTTCATCAACTGCGATTTTTAAGGAAACAGGAACATCAATGTTGCTGTAAAACTTATTCAGCTCCTCTCTTGATTTGATTGAAGTTGAAGAGATGTCTGCTAAAATCTGCTCATAAGCTGACTCTTCATCATATTCAATATAGACATCCTCATGATTGCTTTCCAGAAGGTCAAGAGCCTTTGATTCTTCGGATTCACCTGCAAAATCATTGCCTACTTCCGGAAGCAGATAAACAATACCCCTATCGTGATAGGATGGTCTTCCAGCACGGCCCAGCATCTGTGAAAACTCATTTGGATTTATCCACTTGTTTCCCATTACAAGCGAGTCAAATATTACCTGTGAAGCCGGAAAGTCCACACCCGCTGCAAGAGCTGCAGTAGTTACGACACAGGAAATTTTTCCCTTATCAAAATCCTTTTCAATCTTTTCTTTTTTATAATATGACAATCCCGCATGGTATGCCTGGGCATTGACTCTCTTATTGGTTAAATAATTAGCGATTTGATGGGTTTTGCGCCTTGAATTGGTAAATATGATAGTTTGGCCCCTAAAGCCCTTCTTGGATTTGGTATTGAATTCCTTTTGAACAAGATTTCTCATCAGATGGCGCTTTTGAGATTCGTTTCTTGTATAAACCAGGTGTCTCTCAAGTGGAACCGGCCGCTCTGAATATTGTACGAGCTTCATATTGAATTCTGAGGCTAAAAATTCAGGGTTTTTGACAGTTGCAGAAAGGCCAATAATCTGGGTTTTTGGATATAAATTCTTTATACGTTTAATCAGACCATTTAAACGAGTTCCTCTGTCTTCATCATCAATCATATGAATCTCATCGATTAACACAACACCCAAATTCAACAGGCTTTTTGAGTTGCCGTTTCTTAAAAGATAATCTATTCCTTCATAAGTTGCAACGACAATATCTGCCTTGGATACATCAGAATCGGGAAGTTTCAACTCGCCTTTTGCCTTTACACGATTTCTTCCTACTTTAATGGCCACATTCAGGCCTAACTTTTTGTATTTCTTTTTAAAATCCCTATACTTCTGATTTGCAAGAGCAACTAACGGAGTTAAAAATATGAATTTCTTGCCCTTTAGGGTTTCGGTTATACCTGCTAGCTCACCGACCAGAGTTTTACCGGAACCTGTTGCACTTACGACAAGCAAATCCTCACCTTTTAGAAGCCCTTCCTTAATGGCCAGATACTGAACCGGCAATAGCTTGGTATTTCCGGAATCAAGCAGAACTTCCTTAAAATCCTTAGGAATCTTGAGACGCTTCATATCAACCGGAGGTATGATATGCCTTGATTTTTTGGTTTTATCAAATAATGTCAGATTTCTGTTTTTTATTGGATCAAAATGAGGGTCCAAAACAGATAATGTTTTCTCAAGGTTTCCGGTTTTTTCTAAAGTGTTTTTTAAATTTCTGAAAATGGTCTTATCAAAACCCTGAAGCTCAATTTCCTGTTTGATTGTATCATAGGCACAATCCTTACATATCAATTGATTGTTGTGTTTATAAGAATAGGATGAATTGACTATTGTGATATTTCCCTCATAAGCGCAAAAGTCACATACTTGGGTTTTTCTGACTTTGATATTTAGTGACTTCAGGAACTTTTCCACCTTTTCGTCGGGTGTTGCAAGAAAAACAGCTTGGCTTCTTAAAAGCTTAATAACCTCTCCAGGAGGCATCAGCTTTTCATTTAGGGTGGAATTATCATTGAAATTATAATCGGCAACAAATCTGGAAATAGATAATGAGTCATCATCATTGCTGAATTTAATATTTCCAACAAATTCAGGTTCTCTTTTATGATTTAAGGCTCCTTTTGGAGAACCTATTGGATATAATCTCCACTGTTTTTTAATCTTTTTTAAAACTAGCATTGTATTTAAATATATTTTTAATTGTTAATAAATTTTAAAAAATGGATTATATGACTATTCCATATAATCAAATCTGGTTTCTAAAATAATAATAATTGCAAAACCTATTATAGCAACAATCAGACAAGGAATTAAACCTGCAAAGTTTAAAGCAACGGAATTTGCAATCTCCACACAAGGAACTTTCAGTGATCCGAGCATGACCCCAATTAGAAATGCCATTGTGATTTCTTCATGGTTTTTAAGTAGATAGTTCAGGATTTTGGAAAATCCTAGAATACCTATTACCGCACCAACTACGAAAACGATTATATCAACTATATGAAGCTGGTGAAGGGCATTCAGCATGTATTTGTACTGTCCTAAAAGCAAGAGCAGGAATGAACCTGAAATACCTGGCAAAATCATTGCACATATAGCTATCATACCGGAAAGGAATATTACAATTAAGGAATGGTTGGCTGCAATAGGATTTAGGCTTACAAATATGAAAGTTAAAATAGCACCTAAAACAGCAAACAATATGATTTTCCAGTTGATTTTATTGAGTTTTTTAAATAATATTACTGCAGAAGCTATAATCAATCCCAAGAAGAATGAATATGTCAATGCTGTATGTGCGTCCATACAGTAGGTAACAACTTTAGCAAGAGTCAAAAATGCAACGCCAATACCTAAAACCAATGGAATGAAGAATTTGAAATCTATTTCATCGAACAGCTGGTCTATAAATCCGTTAATATCCCCTTTCAATAGGGGTTTCATAAATCCAAAATGGATTTTACTGATTGATTCGACCAAATGACCATAAATTCCTGTAATCAATGCTATTGTTCCGCCTGAAACTCCAGGAACAATATCTGCAGAACCCATAAGGACTCCGCGAATAAAAATTAAAATAGCTTCCTTAATATCAAAACTCAAATTATCACCTAAAATAATATTTGGTTTTAATTAATTAAATAGCTTATTAAAAAAAAGAAAAAAGGAGAATAAATCAAATGATTTATTCTTGGAATGGTTGTGGAAGTTCACAAACTCCACTATCTTTTGCAAGGTATGCATATGCAAATGCTGCACAGATTGCACCGAGAATCGGTCCGACTAAGTATATCGGGAAGAATCCCCAGAGGTTTTGACCACCTAAAATCATATCCATCAAGTATGGTCCGAATGTACGTGCAGGGTTGATTGAAGCACCTGTAAATGCACCTAAAACTACAATTACTGCAGTGACAGTCATACCAATGGAAATTCCGGCAAAACCAGGTTCTGCTTTTTTATCAACTGCAACACCCATTACAACCATCATTAGGAAGAATGTTCCTAAAAACTCAGCAAACATGGCTTGCAGGTAGCTTACTCCAAGTCCAGGAGCTGTTGCACCAAGCCCACCTATAGCGACTGCAGGAGCACCGAGACATAAGAATAATGCTAAACTTCCAAGACAAGCACCAACCACTTGTGCAACTATATAGTAGATACTGTCAATTAAAGCAATGTTTTTAGTGACAAGTAATCCAATAGTTACAGCAGGATTCAAATGTGCACCTGATATCTTACCAAATACATAAATACATATCATTACAGTTAGACCAAATGCTAAAGCAATAGCAATCCAGTCACCTAAACCTCCTAAAGGTCCAATACCTGCAGCTCCAGGAGTGATGCTGTTGGATATCAATAATGTTACAACAGCAGATCCTGTACCGAAAAATACTAGGAAAAATGTTCCCAATAGTTCTGCAAAGAATTTTTTTCTTATATTACATGGCATTTAACTCACCTATACAGCTTCTCTCCATTGACAATATTCATGTTTACCGTCTACAAGTGAAGAAGCAGCGCAGTTTTTACATCCTCTGACAGGTGATCCTGGTGCTTCTTTGTTAAGTGCAATAATGTTTGTCATCATGGTTGCTGTAATTGGTTCTGAAGTTAATAGACATGGATAGTCTGCTAATCTCATCAAGGATGAGAATCTTACTGAAATTGCACATGCAGGATAAGTGTATCTTTGTGGGTTCATTACGATTTCACTATCTAAAACAGGGCTTAAGTCAACATCAAATCCAGCGATTTTTGGTACTAATTCTCCACCGGTAGCTGCTCTGAATTTTCTAGCTCCACTAATAGCGTTGAATCCTCTATAAATCATGTCCATGAAGTCACAGTTGTGTAATTCTGCAGCTGCACCTCTTGTTGGATATTGCTGTACATAGTTGTGGAATCTTTTAGAGAATAAATCCACTATCATTGGTGCGTTAAATCCATCTAATTCTAATATAAATTCAGTTGCACATGCGGATGCGCCAGTAGATAATTTTAATACATTGAATGGAGATTCATAATTATCTAAGTTGTTTTTTAAAGTGTTTTCAATTACACCAGCAGTTGCCTGAACAATAGCTAAAGTCATGTCATCTTTACACATGTTGTAGGTTGATTGGCCAATGTGGTGTCCAATATCTCCAACACAGTATGCTGGTACTGTTACAATGTTACCGTAGTGTACTCCATCATCCATTGCAGCTTTAACTACAGAAGTCATTGCTTTTTTATATTTGTTCATGTAGTCTCTTACATCAAATGAAGAGTGATCAGCATCATCCATTAAAGTACCTTGTCCTTCAATAGGAGTTTTGTAAATCATTTGTAATGCTGCAATTTCTTTTTCAGTAGCTTCAGCAGCAGTTGCTCCAGCTTCAATAGCATTTGCAAATGCATCTCCAATACCATAAGAAGTGTTCATACCCCATGATTTTGCAGATAAGATTGCTTGTTTGTGAGCTACTGGAATGTCAGTTTTTTGTAAAATTTGGTTTACTACATTACTAGTACTTCCAGGCATTAATGCAAAGTCCACTACACAGGTTGGTCCATAAAATCCACCGTATCTTCTGATAGATTCTTTTGCAATGATAGCTTCATTATCAGCGATAGCTTGAATGAATTTATCTAAACTGTCTGCAAAGTCACCGTCTTCTTCACATAAAATTTCTAAAACCGGAGGAGTTTGGAAATGTTCAATGAATGGGTCGTCTTCACATTTTAAAGTGTCGGTAATGGAAGATAAAATTTCATAATGGTTTTTAACAGACTCTTTGTGTAGGTTAATTACTGATTCTGCTTGATTATCTAATGCTTTCATGCCAGCTACTGCATCTGCATAAGGTTTTGCATCAGTAATTTTAAAGTCGTTGTACCTATTTTCTGATATAACGGCAACATCTGCCTTTTGAGCAGCCATTGATTCGTTAATCATCTTTTCATATAACTCTCTCATTTTTATCACCTAGGTAATAAGAGTATTATATTAAACACTCTTAGATAATAATTATTCACCATATTATTTAAATTTGTTTAAATAATCTTTAAAAATGAGAAAAGCGACATTATATGTTTAGATAAATTAAAAAGAGTTGAATAATATTAAAAAGCTAAGTGGAAAAAGTTATCCACTTTTAAAAAAAAAATTAGTTTAATTAAACTGCATCAGAACCTCGTTCACCTGTTCTAATTCTGATAACTTCTTCAACATCGGAAACGAATATTTTCCCATCACCGATTTCTCCAGTTCGGGCATTTTCAAGTATAACATCAATGATACGGTCCAAATCTTCATCATTAACAATCAATTCTACCCTTGTTTTTGGAATTAAATCAATGCAAACCTTAGATCCCCTATACGATTCTCTCATACGTGGCTGTCTTCCCCTTCCTTTTACAGAAGAAACATTCATTCCTTCACATCCTGCTTCTAAAAGGGCATTTTTGACATTATCAAACATCTCTTCACGTATAACAGCAATAATCCTCTTCATAATATCTCTCCAATATTGATTGTAGAACTGGTTATTTGCCTATGTCTTCAACCAATTCCTTTGCATAAGGAGTTATATTCTCATCAAGCATACGCTCTAAAAACTCACCAGTGTATGTTCCGGATTCGGCAATCTCTTCAGGTGTTCCAGTGGCTATCACTTGACCTCCACCATCACCACCATCAGGACCCAAATCAATAATATGGTCAGCTGTTTTTATAACATCCAAATTATGCTCAATAACAACAACTGAATTGCCGGCATCGGTCAATCTGGCAAGAACCTCTAAAAGCCTTTTGATATCGGCAAAATGAAGACCTGTAGTTGGTTCATCCAAGATATACAATGTTTTACCGGTACTGGTTCTTGACAATTCTTTTGCCAACTTAATTCTTTGAGCTTCACCACCTGACAGTGTGGTTGCAGGTTGGCCTATCTTCATATAACCTAATCCGACATCATATAATGTCTGAAGTTTTTTAGTGATTTTCGGAATGTTTTCAAAGAACTCCAATGCTTCTTCAACAGTCATTTCCAGAACTTCATAGATATTTTTACCTTTATATCTGATATCTAAAGTTTCCTCATTGTACCTTTTACCACCGCAAACTTCACATGGAACATAAACATCAGCTAAAAAGTGCATTTCAATCTGAACAATACCATCACCGGAACAAGCTTCACATCTTCCGCCTTTAACATTGAATGAGAATCTTCCAGGCTTATAACCTCTGGCCTTTGATTCCGGAGTATTTGCAAATAAATCACGAATATCAGTAAATACACCAGTATAAGTTGCAGGATTTGATCTTGGAGTTCTTCCAATCGGCTTTTGATTGATTGCTATTACCTTATCAACATTTTCCAGCCCTTCAATCTCATCATATTTTCCTGCAAAGGTGAATTTTTTAGAAAGTTTTCCTTTAGCGCCTTTATATAATATTTCATTAATCAAACTGCTTTTTCCAGAACCGCTAACCCCTGTTACGCAAGTGAATTTGCCTAATGGGATTTCAACATCAATGTGCTTTAAATTGTTTTGTGCGGCTCCTTTGATTGTTATAAATTTACCGTTTCCTTCCCTTCTGGTCTTAGGAATGTCAATTTTTTTAACTCTTGAAATGTATTGTCCTGTTAATGAATCGGGATTTTTCATAATATCCAGCGGTGTTCCTTGAGCCACTACCTTTCCACCATGCTCACCAGCACCAGGACCAATATCAACAACATGGTCCGCTGACAAGATAGTTTCCTCATCGTGTTCAACAACAACCAAGGTATTTCCCAAATCTTTAAGCCTTTTTAAAGCTTCAATGAGTTTAATATTGTCTCTTTGGTGAAGTCCTATACTCGGTTCGTCTAATATGTACAAAACACCTACAAGACCTGAACCAATTTGGGTTGCTAAACGGATACGCTGAGCTTCACCACCAGATAGAGTACCGGAAGACCTTGACATTGACAAGTAATCAAGACCGACTTCAACTAAAAAGCTTAGACGCTCTTTAATTTCTTTTAAAACCTCTCTTGCAATGAAGTTTTCTCTTTCAGTTAGTTCCAAATCCTGGAAGAATTGATATGAATCTTTAATTGCAAGGTCGCACACATCAATAATGGATTTTCCACCAACGGTAACGGCCAATATTTCTGGCCTGAGCCTTTTACCTCCACAAACATGGCATTTCCTATCGGACATGAATTTTGAGAGGTATTTTCTTGAATAGTTTGATTTGGTCTCTATGTATAATCTTTCCATTCTTGGAATAACCCCTTCAAATTTACGGTTTACCATGTAGGATTTATTCCTGCGTTTAAATGTGAAAGCGATTTTGTCTTTGCATCCATATAAAATAGTATTCTGATATTCCTTATCCAATTCATTGAATGGAACATCCATGCTGAAATTAAAATGCCTTGATACTGCTTCAAGCATCTGATAATAATAATTTTCCCTTTTGGAAGATTTTGACCAAGGCGCAATAGCTCCTTCGTTTAATGTTAATGTTTTATCTGGAACAATCAAATCCGGATCGATTTCCATTTTTGAACCGATACCATTACATTCCGGACAAGCCCCCTGAGGAGCATTGAATGAAAACATCCTAGGGGTTAACTCTTCAAAGTTTATTCCACAATCGACACAGGCAAAGTGTTCGGAGTATTTTTTCTCATATTCACCATCATCTGTTGTGTACAGTACTGTAATCAGTCCTTCAGTAAATTCTGCAGCTGTTTCCAGTGAGTCAACAAGCCTTCTTTTAAAGTCAACGTCTTTTCTGATTTTCAATCTGTCAACTACAACATCAATATTGTGCCTGTAGGTTTTTGCAAGTTCAATATCCTCATCCAAATCCCTTATCTTTCCATCTACACGTACCCTTACAAAACCTTTGTTTCTAAGGTCATCCAGAACGTCCTTGAATTGGCCTTTTTTATCCCTGACAATCGGTGACAATATCTGAATCTTAATTCCTTCACCTTCTTCAATGATTGAATCGCCAATTTGGCCGATGGTCTGTTGTGAGATTTCTTTTCCACAATTAGGGCAATGTGGAATACCTATCCTTGCATATAATAATCTCAAATAATCATAAATCTCAGTAATTGTTCCTACTGTTGATCTTGGGTTTTCCCTTGTTGTTTTCTGATCTATTGAAATAGCTGGGGACAAACCTTCAATTGATTCCATTTCAGGCTTTTTCATCTGGCCCAAGAACTGCCTTGCATAAGCTGATAATGATTCAACATATCTACGCTGTCCTTCAGCATAAATTGTATCGAAAGCTAGTGAAGACTTTCCAGACCCACTAATCCCAGTAATAACAATGAATTCATCACGTGGGACACTAACATCAATATCTTGCAGATTGTGCTCACGTGCACCCTTGATGATAATTTGTTTTTTAGACTCCTCTGCCATAGTAATCTCCTTAATTTAGTTATATATTATTAGAACAAACTACTTAATAAAATGTTTCAGAGAGCAGTTGAAAAGTAAAAATTCTAATCTATAACCGATATTCCTTGAATCTTTTTAAAATCAGCATCAAAACTTAAAATAGAATTAATTTTATTTTTATTCATTGTTGATAGAATTGTACAATCAGAATAATTAATTGATGAGTCATAATGTAAGTAAATGTCAATTGCTTCTTCATAATCGGATTTATTTAAATATTGAATATCAAACATCTCATCGATAATACTATATAAATCCTTACCTATTTTCCCACCATTGCCTGTAAATGCATTTAATGTTTCATTTAATACAGTATTATTTATAACTTTTCGTTCATAAATTGTTTCTGAAATTTTTAAAGCCTTATCATGAAATTTGTCTGTTTTAATAAGCAAAGCAATTAAAAAACTTGTATCAACAAATATCACTAAAATTCTCCCCTACCAGATTTTCTTTTTAAATCAACTGCATCAGTTTCTTCATCAAGAGAAATTGCAAATTTTGATAAATCAGATAATGGCCTTTGTTTTTCCACTTCCACAATAATCACATCCTTTTCAATTCTCCAATTAAGAGTATCCTCAAGAGTGATTCCTATTTCATTCCTAATTTTACTTGGAATAATAGTTTGAAAACCTTTGTAAATCTTTGAGCTTACAACATCATCCATAAAATCATCTCCAGTTAATAATATAAAATACCTAATATTTAAAATTTCAGAAATTTAATTTTTCTAAAATAATAAAATACTAATAATACTTATCTTAATATTAAAACCACTTTTAATCAATTAAATTCATTATTTGATTGAATAGATTAAAATACTTTTCTATATTAACCTAAAAGAAATTTACATGTCTTTAATAAAAATATAAAGTGATATCAATATTATTTTTCAAATAAAAACAATTATGGATATTTTGAAAAAGTTTACTCAAAAGAGAAAACTATTTATCAAAACCTTTCAAGGCATAAAGCTTATTTCTTAAATCGGCAGCCCTTTCAAAGTCAAGCCTTGAAGCTGCATCCTTCATGTCCTTTTCCAAATCCCTTATCAGCAGGCGAAGCTCATCCTTAGGCATTTTTTCGATGTCTGCACCGCGCACTTTGTATTTTTCATCTTCCTCAGCGAGTTTTTCTTTCAATGTCCTTTGGGTAGATTTTGGAGTAATTCCATGAACCTCATTGTATTTCATCTGCAGCTTGCGCCTTTTCATTGTAATGTCATATGCATTTCTAACAGAATCAGTCATATCATCAACATACATGATTACACGACCGTTGACGTTTCTTGCCGCACGGCCAATGGTCTGTATCAATGAAGTTTCGTTTCTTAAAAATCCTTCCTTATCGGCATCAAGAATAGCTACCAGAGAAACCTCCGGCAGGTCCAGACCTTCCCTTAAAAGATTTACACCTACCAAAACATCAAATTTGCCTCTTCTTAAGTCATTGACAATGTCAATACGTTCCAATGTATCAATTTCTGAATGCATATATCTTACTTTAACACCTATTCTCGCATAATAGTCTGTCAAATCTTCAGCCATTCTTTTAGTTAATGTGGTAACCAAAACCCTCTCATCCTTTTCGGCAGTAAGTCTAACCTCTTTAAGCAGGTCTTCAACCTGGCCTGTTACAGGCCTTATCAATACTTCAGGATCCACCAGACCGGTCGGCCTAATAATCTGTTCAACAACATTTCTTGACTTTGAAAGCTCATATTGAGCCGGTGTTGCTGATACATATATTACCTGATTGACAGATGACTCGAACTCATCAAACCTTAAAGGCCTATTTTCCTTAGCAGAAGGAAGCCTGAATCCATGCTCAACCAAAGTTTCCTTACGTGCACGGTCACCATTATACATTCCCCTGATTTGAGGAACGGTTACGTGAGACTCGTCAATTATTGTCAAGAAATCATCCGGGAAATACTTTAAAAGCGAATATGGCTTTTCACCCCATTCACGTCCGGATAGATGCATGGAATAGTTTTCTACACCTGGACAATATCCCATTTCACGAAGCATTTCTATATCAAAACGGGTTCTTTGCTCCAATCTTTGAGCTTCCAATAGCTTACCCATTGAATTTAACTCTTCAAGCCTTTCATCTAGCTCTTGAGAAATTTTAGAAATAGCCGTATCCATCTTGTCCTGGCCAACGACAAAGTGCTTTGCAGGGAAAATCATGTATCTTTGAAGCGATTCCTTTTTTCTTCCGGTAACATTGTCAATGATACTAATGGCATCAATCTCATCACCGAACAGTTCGATTCTAATTGGAGGTGTTCCATGAACCGGATTAATTTCAATTACATCCCCACGAACCCTAAATTGACCACGAGCAAATTCAATATCATTTCGTTCATATTGCATGAATACCAGACGGGCGAGAATTTCAAATCTGTCATAGACATCTCCAACTGAAATCCCAAAGGCAAATTCACCATAATCTTCAGGTGAACCGATACCATAGATGCAGCTTACACTGCTTACAACAATAACATCATCCCTTGATAATAGTGATTGGGTTGCAGAATGCCTCATTATATCAATATCATCATTGATGGACGCTTCCTTGTCAATGAAAGTATCAGTTCTTGGCACATAAGCCTCAGGCTGGTAATAATCATAATAGCTTACAAAATATTCAACTGCATTATCAGGGAAAAATTCCTTGAATTCCTCATAAAGCTGTGCAGCCAAAGTCTTGTTGTGAGAAATGACAAGAGTAGGCTTCTGGACTTTTTCAATGACATTTGCCATCGTGAAAGTCTTACCTGAACCTGTTACTCCCAAAAGAGTTTGTTCTTTTATTCCATTCTTTATGCCTTCAGCTAATGAGTTAATGGCTTTTGGTTGATCACCCAGTGGTTTATAAGGTGATTTTAACTTGAATTCCTTCATATTATCTAGTTTTTGATTGTAATATTGAAACTAATATGTGTATAATTTGGTGCGCAGCAAGGGATAATCTTCTCGTCTCTTACTGATAATTCACCATACCCTTTCAGTTGTTTTTCCAAGTCCTTTACAATATCAGAAACAACATCTTCATTGTAAACTCTTAGTGAACCTAAAAAGACTGTCTTGGCAGACATATTCATTACTGAAACGCTTTCAACAATATCCGGTTCAGCATACTTTGCTAGAATATTGTTTGACTCATCAACCAGTTCTTTTTTGATTGTTTCTTTATCCATTCTATTCCCTCAATACATATTAATATCCATTACTTTTACTTCTCTACTACTAATTATTATGCTGCACATTAGTTAAATATTATCACTATCATTTAAAAAAATGACTTAAAATCAAAGTGATTATTGTGTAGTAAAACTTCCTATATTTAACTTTCAGATTCCCAACCAACCTACCAATTTTTCATGGTTAATGTTACGTTGTTTTGAATGATTCATCGATAAGTTTCGCATAATCTAGTTTGAATACATAATTTTTTAGGCATGCCAAAATTTATATAGTAGAAAGAGAACATACTAATCAAGAGTAGAGAATATTTATGAAATGTCAAATAACAATTTAAAATTTTAAACATTCAAATAAAATTTAACTTAAAATATAAATAATTTGAACAAAACTAGATTTTCAGACATTTCTATTCATAATTGCAAATTGATTCTGAAAGAACGTTTAATTCTTGATGAAAAAATGTTTCGGAGTGGAAAAATGAAATTAACAAAATGTATTTTATTATCATTAATACTGATTACTATCTTATTTTTCTCTGCATTATCCGTAAGTGCGGCAGATGTACATGATAATTTTGATAACATATCTTTAGACACGAATGACAATGATTTGACCAATTTACAAGACAACATTGTCGATTTGAATTCAGACGATTATCAAACTGAGAATCTGAAAAACAATAGTGAAGTCTTGCAGAACAGTAACTTAGGAAATGATTTAAATGTTGAAAAGATTGATTTGAAAAATCTAACAGAACTATACAATATTACACAAACATCCGAAAAAACATTCATACTGTCATTACCCAACAATATTACATTAAATATATGCAGGTTAGGAGTCTATGATTTACAGAGCTTTAAGGATGCATCCGCATTCATTTCAAAACCTGATGAAAACTATGATTTGATTATGCTGGAATTTAAAGACAAGCTAAATCTCGAAATTGAACCGTGGGTCGATGAATTGATAAACTTGAAAAGCATTAAGAACCTTATGATTTATGGGCATGGCGCAACAATATCCATCAGAAACCCCAGAATCGACAATATAAAACATTTTTTAAAAGTCAACTCAGGCACCATGGCAACAATCAATAACATCACATTAACAGGATTTAACAGTGCCATATTAAATTACGGACAATGCCAAATGACAAAAGTTGACTTCAATAAAAACATTGTTGATTTTCGATACGAAATCAAATATGCGAACCCTATCTTGAAAATACCTGATTTTTCAGACGTAATAAACCACAAGGATGAAGTGGATTATGGTGGCGCAATAAGAAATTTCGGAACCTTGAATTGCATGAACTGTTCCTTTACAAACAATATCGCCAAACTTGGCGGTGCAATCTATAATGAAAAGGGAACACAGTCATCTTTCATAAACTGTTTCTTCAAGGGAAATGAAATTTACACTGTCGTAGTCTATGACACGGTCACAAAAACCAAATATGTATACGACAATGAAGAAAGGTATCCCAGAGAAATGAGACTTTTTGAATGTGAAGGTTTCGACTGCAATAACGAGTATGACATCCATACATGCGACCTAGCAAACTGTTTTGTTTACAATGAAAATGATGAAATATATATTGCATATGTTAATAATACTGCTGATTTGAATAAATTCTTTTCAAACATCAAAAGCATCAAATACATGAAATTCTGTATACTAAATTTCCAACCAAACACAACATATAATATCGATTCCGATTTTGAGGGAATGAACTATAAAAATATAGAAAATTTAATCATTAATGGAAATGGTGCTATACTCAATGTGAAAGATCCAAAAAACAATAACGAATGTCATTTTCTCCAATTGCACAGAAAGGCCTCCTGTCTGGTAAAGAATTTGACATTTATTGGATTCAATCAGGCATTCATTAACCAGGGCACATTGAATATAGTGAACTCAACTTTTAAAGTGAATAAATGCTATTATATGATTAAAGACGATTATGGATCCTCGATTTATAATAATGAAGGTTTAGTATACCTGTCAAATACACGTTTTGAAGACGGATATGCGAAAAATGGAGGAGCGGTTTATAATAATAGGGGAATTGTGATTTGCACTGGATGCGACTTTACAGAAAATGTAGTCTATGGCGATGGTGGCGCAATATATAACGCATTTGGAATTACAAGTTGTGAAAACTGTATTTTCACTTCCAATAAGGCTGACGATGGTGGTGCAATCTTCAATCATTACGGCACCCTAAGAATAATCAATACTATTTTCGGTTACTGTTCAGTTACAGGTGACGGCGGCTCCATATACAATGACTTCGGTGAACTTACAATTTCCAACAATACATTTATAAATTCACAAGCTGTAAAAGGAAATGGAAAGGATATTTTCAGTTATGGGGCAGAAGCAAAAGTTTCAGTAATAGGCGAATCATATTCAATTACAGAAATAGGGGAAAAGGTTACCAATCAGACAATTAAAATTACAGAAGATGCTCCTAATGAAATTGCAAGATATGCTGTTAGAGCTGTGGAAATCGTCCTATGTGTCGGATTATGTTGTGCCTTAACTTTTCTTGGAGTGCCAGAAGGTTCTGCAGCTGTTATCGGATTTGTTGTAGGATCTCTTTTAGCGGGTGCTGAAGAGCTTTATGAAGAATGTTGCCTTGACCATAATTTCAACATATACAATTGTTTAGCAATGGTAGTTGTTGCAGGACTCTCCGATTCAATCTGTGGAGCTGTGGGAACTTGGATAGGTACTACATTCTTTAAAGTAGGTACACAAGAATTAACAGCGAAAGTGGCTGGAAAATTAGGTGCAATCTGTTTTGGTTTAGAAGTTACTGGTGAAATATTAACTGAGTTCCTTCCACGTTTTGATTTTTCAAACATGGACATGGTTACAGTGCCAATCAATGACTTAATCAATCAACAAGTTCAAAAAAATTAAGATTAATTTCTTAATTTACTTTTCTTTTTTCGATTATACTTACATTTTGGGTTATTTTTATGATTTTTGACTTGCCAAGCTTAGCTGAAGACGCAATTATATTTCAAATCACTAGTGATATGACAATACACTGATGAAGAAAATACCTTTCAGTAATTCTAAAAATAGTTAAATTTAGATATGTTTGAATAATCTAAATTGGGAAAAATGTTGAACATCCCCGGCTTAAATAAGCCGAAGAATTCATGCAATATATTAAAATACGTAGTTTTGAGCAATAATTAATCTCTTAATGCATCTGCAATGCTTTTAGCAATAGATACACGTGAAGTATCTGAAGATAAACTGTTAGTACCTATAATCTTGTTTGCACCGGCCGCATAAATTCTAGTAGCTCCATTATTGGTTAAAATCGGATGTACACAGCATACATCAACTGATGAAGCGCCGTATTGTTTTAGAATATTGATTGCATTGACAATGGTTCCGCCGGTAGCTATGATATCATCAATGATAACTGCATGCATGCCTTTTACAGAGTCAACGTTGACAGTATTTTCACTTTCACTATCGCATCTGACATCAACTATTTTGGTTTCAACCTTGTCAGGCCCTAAACGTACTTTTGTCAGATAAGTGCAGTCGCAATCGAGAATATCGGAAATTTCCTGTGCAAAACCATATGCACCTTTATCCGGAGCGATAATTAAAGGTTTTTCATCTGTTTTTCTGAAATATTTCTTGTCCAAGTATTCCGCAATAGCAGGCATTGCTGAGATATTTCTTGCAGGAATATCAAAGAAATCCAGAACGCACTCTTCATGTATATTGAATGTAATGAATTCATCAGCACCAGCGGCCTGGATTAGATTACAGATGATTTTAGCTGAAATTGTCTCACCTGGATTGAAACGTTTTTCCTGTCTTGCATATCCCATGTAAGGAACTACTGCCCTGACTTTTTTAGCGCCCAAATCCTTAAGATTGGAAATTATGAACAATAATTCCATCAGGTTCTCGTCCTGAGGATATCCTGTTGACTGAATAACAGTAACTTCGTCTGCAATTTGACCATCGATTCTTAAATATCTTTCTCCATCTGGAAATTTCTTAGTTTCAACGTAACATAATTCTTCTCCAAGTTCACGTGCCACATGAGCAGCCAAATCTTGTGAAGATGAACCACCAATAATCACAATATCACCAAAATATTTATGATATAATATATGTTCATGATAATTAAAAAAGTTAAGTATTAATATTTGAACGACCAAAAAAACGAAATTATGAAAACCGGAAAAATGATATTGACCGCAATTATTTTAATCATTATTGCTCTTTTATTATTTACAATAACAAGCCCTATTTTAATTATTGCTGAAGATACTGATGAAGGAGACCCCGGCATTGATATGGCCGCATCATTTACCCCCTTAGGTGGTTTTGATTGGGTTTACCCGGGAAATTCCGTAAACGAATATGGTCAGACATTGCATAATATCCACCTGGACAGCCCTGACAATCCTTATGGTGCCGCACGTGACATCATGACATACACATATCATTATACACCCCATTTGATCGTTAGCGTGAACAATGAGGCTGCAGAATCAATTTTCGGCACAAACATCGTCGACAACATTCGTGCAAATGATGCATATAACGGCTATCCAGGCAATGAAAATGCTCAAGGAACAATGTCCAGGGGAGATGCAGTTGGAACAGCAATGGCAAACAGTGAAATAAATGCTTTTGAAATTCCACTACAAGTTTTAATGGGAAATATTAAATTTCACATCGTATAATTTCCCTATTCCTTTTTTAATGCAACAATACGTAAAATGAAAGAGCCACACCAACGAAAGATATAGCCATCATGATTAGACCATGTCTCCTAAGTGTTGGATGCTTTGACTGAACTAAATAAAACGGCATGAAAAATCCGAAAAATGTAAATGTGGCAAATATGGTGTTTTTAGAAATAAGCCCTACAACAAATCCGCTCCAGGATAAAAAGATTGTTACAATATACGCTGCTATAACGGCCTTTTTGTTTAATGGAGGAAGCTGATGGGAATTGTAGACATAAACCTGTTTTGGTCTTGCTCCCTCTATGAGTGGTGTTCCGCATTTTGCGCAATAGTCATAGTAATCCTGATTTTCAAAACTGCAGTTTTTACAAATTCTTGTCATTAATTAAAATTAATATTTTTTAATATAAATTATTTTTCAGTTTCACAGCTATTTCAAAAAAAGCTTCTCCTTTATAATTGACATTATTGAGCTTGGTATAATATTCAAATCCCAATTTTTCCAGAACTCTTCCTGACTGTTTGTTTTCATACCTATATGAAGCATAAATTTCATTGATTTTCAAATCTCTGAATGCTCTTTCAATTAAGGCTTCAGATGCCTCTGCAGCATAGCCATTTCCCCAGTACTCCTCAGCTATCCAATAGCCAAGTTCGGCCGAGTCATCACCCCAATAATGATTGCAATCAGGATGAAACAATAAACCGACACAACCGATTGGAATATCATCCTTGACAACGGCATAAGTTTCCTTTTTAGAAAAAACAGTTTTGATGATATTTAAACTATCCTCTACACTTTCATGAGGTGGCCAACCTGCAATAGGACCTATATTTGGGTTTTTTGCAAAATGATATAGGCATTCAGCATCCGCCTCATCCCATGGTCTTAAAGTGAGATTTTCAGTTTTCAAAATCATGAATTAAAGTTTGATTTCAAATGATATAAAAATTTTCACCTAAAATAAACACAATTAATTACTCCAAAAAACATATATAATATCATGAAGGTTAAAGACGGAATTTGCGGTTTTGTAATTGGAGATGCTTTAGGCGTGCCTGTTGAATTTACAAGAAAAGAGGAACTTGATAAAGACCCTGTTACAGGTATGAGAGAATACGGTACCTATAACCAACCTGCAGGAACATGGTCTGACGACACTTCCATGACACTAGCTACAATGGAAAGTATAGTTAATAAAAAAGCCATTGACTATGATGATATGATGGGGGAGTTTTTGGAATGGTACCTTAATGACAAGTACACACAAAATGGTCTATTCGATATCGGAATTACAACAAGCAGTGCATTGGAAAATTATCATTATCACGACACTCCAGCTTTAGAATCCGGACTCAGCGGTGAACGTGACAACGGAAACGGTTCTTTAATGAGGATTTTGCCGCTGGCCTACATGAAAAATATTGATTATGAAACAATTGAAAAAGTTTCGGCTTTAACACATGCACATGAAAGATCCAGAATTGCCTGTGTGTTATATGTTGAAATAGCCAAATCCATTCTTGAAAACGATTTGGAAATTCAAGAGCATATTGCAAACTCCTGTGAAAAGATAAAAGAATATTATAAAGATTCTTCTGAACTAGAGCATTTTGAAAGAATCTTCAATGATGATTTGGACTATGTGGAAAGCAGCGGCTATGTCATTAAAACATTGGAATGTGTCATACACTGTATGCAGACAACCTCAAATTACAGGGATGCAGTTCTAAAGGCGGTCAATTTAGGCAGGGACACAGATACTGTAGGTGCCATCTGCGGAGGATTGGCAGGAATTTATTATGGATATGATGAAATTCCTATAGATTGGCTTAATAAAATTTATAAACTTGAAGAGGTACTTGATTTATGTGAAAAGTACGAGGCGTTTTGTGATGAATCTTAGTGAAACTATCAAAAATATTAGGGCTTCCTGCAATAATTATGTAGACCCTGATCTGCTTGCTTTTCTCATTGATGACGACAACTACATGGGAACCAACAATATCCTGGAAATTGAAGGATATGGCATTGAAGACAGCGACGGCTATGATGAAAGGCTTTTAAAGATTCATGAAAAAGAGAACATATTCCTGCCAATTGGAATGATAACCTTCATGCCAATAATAAATGAATGCGACATATTCTCTACTGAAGACTATAATCTTCAGCTCTCACAGGAAGAATTTGATGAATACTGTGACAATGAAGAAAAGCTATTCGGAATTCTAATAAAAAAAGATTCAGACGAATTCCTGATAGGCAAAACAGATGTCTGCAGCTGCAGCATTGACGCTTCATTTGAAGAATTCAGAAAAACAGATTGCAAATTCTATAAAAAAATTAAGGAAATAATTGATAGCAAAATTATCTATTAATTATATTCCTTTTGATATTTTCCCACATTGCCTGCTCTTCACCGCAGCCAGTCATTATAACATTTTTATAATCGGATTCCAAAGCCAATTCAGTTAATTTAGCTATTCTTTTATCCATTTCCTCATAACTTAGCGGATAAAATTCTGCAGTTTCAAAATCCTTTTTGATAATGTTGTAATACTCTTCAGCTTTTTTTATAGACTGCCTTCCAGGAACAACAATAACATGGTCAGGATTCATGCTTTTTATAACCTTAAAGTGATCGTTGAAGATATCCTCCTCATTTTCATCAGGAGTTGTGTAAATGAATTCCAATGAATCCTTAGCATATTGTTTCATGAATAATGCATTGATTTTGATTGCATCACCGTTATCACCTTGTCCGAGTCCAATATGCTTGTCTCCAACCTTTACAACTTCAAACCTTCCAGGAGGAATGAATGACATGTCCAAATTGTTGAATACCTTTTTAATAGTGGATTCTATATTCTCTATTTTTGGAGTGAATGAGGCGTAAGCTGTAATTGATGCCAAAGTATTGTAAATGTTATGGAAACCGAATGGTGGAACTGTTATTTCCACATTAAAGGACACATCACAACTGCAGGTATAATTATACAAATCCCCTTCAATTGTCAGAGTCCATGATGAATCGCCAAATACGGCATTGGTTAATTTTACATTAGGTTCAGGGCGTTTAAAACCACAGGAACAACTATAGATTCCCCTATGATTTAAGAATCTTTTTTCATAACTTAATGTTGCCCCACAATTAAGGCATTCAATATCCTCTTCATCAAATATGTCTACAATATCATCAATAGCTATTCCATAGTAATTTACATCAATGTCCTGTTCCTTAAGATATCCGATATAGGCAGTGCGAGGATCATCTGCATTTGTAACGACAATACCTCTTGTCATGCCCTCAGACAATAATAATTTAGCCTTGAAATAATCCTTAAACGGATTTTTAACACCTGCCACCTGAGTGTGTTCCTGTGAAATGGTTGTATAAACCACCCCTACAGGGTCCACAACCCTCTGAACGGTGTCCGGGATTCCATATTTGATGTTACGAATACCATATTCAAACACTCCCAAATCCCCTTTTTGATTGATGAACGCAGTAGCTATAGCATTAATAGTGTTACTTTCAAAACTACTTCTAATTTGAGTGTCATTAGATAATAAGTCAATTAAAAGAGTTGTAGTTGTTGTTTTTCCATTAGTTCCTGTAAGTATAATAGAGCCATTTTTTAATTCTTTAGACAAATCTGAAATTGCCTCGATACCTGCAACCTTTGAAAATATTATACCTGGAAAACTTTTACCGCTTCCAGAACCGAATCTGGCAAAGGGTCCGCCAACTTTAGCCAAAAATTTCCCAACACTTGTTTTTACATTACTCATAAGTTAAATTATAAACTAGAAAATATATAAAAATTTTGTTAAAAATAAGAAAAAGAGAGTGAATTAAAAAATTTAACTCACATTTAATTGGTTGTTGGATTATTTATTGATGTTTGTGGAACTTTTTCTGCAACTTTGCTGCTGATGTTTTTCATTTTTTCAATAAGATTGTCCTTACGTGAACCGCTAATTAAAATGTTTTCCAAAACATCACTTAAAGTTTCAGTTGGAATGATTTCAATCATGTCTTCGTATTTCTTCTCAATCATAACATCCTTAAGGTTAGATTTTGGAATCAATACTTTTTTCATTCCAGCTTCTGCAGCCGCTTCGATTTTAGCGGTAGCTCCGCCAATAGGCATTACATCACCACGAACATTTAAAGAACCGGTTAATGCAATAGTTTGGTCTATCGGAATTTCTTCAATTGCTGAAATAACCGCAGTCGCAATACTTACACTAGCTGAGTCCCCTTCAACACCATCATATGTCTGGATAAACTGAACGTGAATATCATAGTCGGAAATGTCCTTGTTAGTGTATTTTTTAATTAATGCACTTACGTTTTGAACTGATTCCTGAGCTATTTCACCCAATTTACCTGTAGCAATAATTTGACCACCAGTCTTGGACTGGGTAGGTGCGGCTTCTGCTGCGATTGGAGATACAATACCACTTCTGTCACCGATTACTGCAAGACCATTGATAAGACCAATCCTTCCGCCTTCAGCTGAAACCATACTGTAGTCTTTTCTTTGCATGATTGATCTGTCAGCTATTTGCTGTTCTAATGTTCTTGCGAATTTTTTAGCTTCAAACACATGTTCTGCAGTTACTAAATTATCGCCTTTTTCAATAGCTACATCTCCGGCAGATCTGACTAATCCACCTAAATCTCTGAGCCTTAAAGTCAATGCATTTTGCTTTCCGGATCTTCTTTTTGCTTCCATGATTATTTCATCCAATGCATCTGGAGCGAAGTGAGGAATCCTTCCATCGTTTTTAACTTCCTGAGCTACAAATTGGACTAGTTTTTCTCTGTTTTCAGTTGTATCTTCCATATAATCTTTCATGAATACTTCATAACCGTATCCTCGGATTCTGGATCTCATTGCAATGTGCATGCCTTCCAATACCTGAAGGTTACCTGATGCAACCAATACGAAATCACATGGGACTGCCTGTGACCTTACCATTGCCCCACTGGAATTTTCGCTTTGACCGGTAATTGAATATTGCTTCTCCTGCATTGCTGATAATAGCTCCTGTTGGGTTTTCATTGACATTGTACCTATTTCGTCAATGTATAAAACTCCCTTATTGGCTTTATGAATCATTCCTGCTTCAACACGTTCATGTGCAGGAGTTCCAAGACCCCCTGATTGATATGGGTCGTGACGTACATCACCTAAAAGTGCACCGGCATGAGCTCCAGTCGCATCCATGAATGGTGCAAATCTAGATTCTTGATTATTTACTAATAATTTTGGAGACATATTATTAGCTTTTGGCTTAATTTGAATAGATATAAGTAAAATTAAAGCTGCTGCTATAATAGATTCTAATAATCTACCATACATGAATCCAATCACCAATATTCCGCAAATTGCAAACATTGTAATGATTGTTTTTCTTTCCTCATGACCTTTAGCAGATCCTTTTGTTGCCTTAACAATTTTTTTACCTTCACCTGCAGGCACAGTTCTTATCAGAGGATGATTGTTGTCCTCCATATTCGGATATACTAATATGTCTTGTAAGGTTTCATGAGGTAAAATTTGAGCCATACCTTTAGCAAGCATTGATTTTCCGACACCCGGATCACCAATTAACAAAACATTCCTTCTTTGTTTTGCTGCTTTTTTAATTGTTTCGATGGACTCTTCATGTCCTATAACCTGATCAATTAATAAAGGTGGAACTTCAATATCTTGTGAGCTTTTAATATTATTATAATCTAACATTGGCTGAGTCTCTTCATTTTTGGTTTCGTTCTCAACCACCACTTCTTCAGAAGAATCTTCAATTGATTCTTGTTCTTCAAATTTCATAAACAAACCTCACATAATCTAAATACATTCATCATTAAAAAGATAAGTTCTAAATACTATTTAAATATTATTTAAATCCACAAGATATAAAAAGTTTTCTATTTTAGTAAATTAAGGTTACTAAAATAATGTTAAAATTGACTTGAATGGCAAAATTGGAAAAAATCAGCAATATCGATATATCCTTGATTATATATCAAATAAAATAATAGTCATATTTTCAAGTATTTTTAATAAAAAATAAATGGATTTAAGTTCATTTTAAAAAATAAAAATTATAAACTAATAATAGACAATATTATATACTAAAATTAACATATATACCACTACAATATTAAATTATCAATGTTTATATATTGTTAATCGAGTTTGAAAGTATGGAATATATCACTTTCAATCAGTTTTTATATTCAAATAGTATTAGATATTAAATTGAAACCCCCGATATATAACAATCCATACTTCAAATAAGATTAATTAAATCTCATTTTAAATTATTTATAACATTAATTCAATATATCTTAACATGACTAAATGTATCATGGTTCAAGGAACCTCATCAAATGCCGGGAAAAGCATGCTTGTAGCAGCTTTATGTAGAATATATAAAAATAGGGGATATAATGTAGCTCCTTTTAAATCACAGAATATGTCCCTAAACTCCTATACAACCAAAGAAGATGGTGAAATAGGTATCGCCCAAATGCTGCAAGCAGAAGCGGCAATGATTGAACCGAGCATACACATGAATCCTATTTTGCTAAAACCAAAAGGAGATTTTACCTCCAATGTAATCATTCAAGGAAAATCAATTGGAGACATGAATTTCTATGACTACCAGCACAAATACCATGATACCGCTTTAAATGCCATAAAAGAAAGTTTTGGTATTCTATCTGAGAAATATGATATCATAATTATTGAAGGGGCAGGTTCTCCGGCCGAAATCAATATGAGAAAACAGGACATAGCAAATATGGAAATAGCGCATCTTGCTGATGCAAATGTAATCCTGATAGCTGATATTGAAATGGGAGGAGTTTTTGCAGCAATTGCAGGAACATACGTTCTGCTTGATGACTATGACCGATCCCGTTTAAAGGCAACTGTCATAAACAAGTTCAGAGGCAATCTGGATATACTGAAACCTGGACTTGACAGAATCGAAGAAATTACCGGCGAACCAGTATTGGGAGTCCTTCCTTATGATGAGACCTTAAAACTGCCCGAAGAGGATTCCGCTTCATTGACCACACATGAATTTGCAGAAAACAAGGACATCACAATAGGAGTCATCAGGCTTCCTAAAATAGCTAACTTCACAGATATCGATCCGTTTGAGTACGAAGAGGATGTCGGGCTTAAGATGATTGGCGTGAATGATGATATTGGTGATGTCGATGCCATTTTGATTCCAGGAACCCGTAATTCAACAGAAGACACCTATGCGCTTAATGAAAGCGGGCTTGCTCAAAAAATCATTGAAAAGTCAAATGAAATTCCTATTGTTGGAATTTGTGGTGGCCTGCAGATTTTAGGAAATATCATTTACGATGAAGAAAAACGCGAATCAAAGCATGGTACCATTGAAGGTCTTGGACTGTTAGATATCGAATCCAACTTTTCAAGAGCTGACAAGATAGTTACACAATCCGAAGCTACAATTCCTCATGAAATTGAAGGGCTTGCAGGCGAAATCTTTAAGAATATCGCAGGCGAGACCGTAACCGGTTATGAAATTCATGAAGGTACAACTGACCTTTTGACCGCATCTGCATTATTGAATGTTAAAAAAGGCCAAGGAAATAATGATGACGGACTAATTGATGGAGCTTCATCAGGAAACGTATTTGGAACATATTTCCACGGAATATTCCATAATTATAATTTCAGAAGAGAATTCCTTAATTATTTAAGAGTTAAAAAAGGTCTTGAAGCGAAATATGGTGAAGATCCATACGAAACCCAAAAAGATTACTCTTTAAATAGATTGGCTGAAATAGTTGAACAGCACTTGGATATGGACATCATTGACGAGTTGCTTTTCTCATGATATAAAATACGTAACTATAATCCCCGCTATTCTGCCTATAAATCTTTATTTCTTTTTTCAATTGATTTACAAATTCTTTTGCTGATTTATCTGAGCTTAGGGAATTCAGATTCCTTTCAAGTTTTTTGTGATACTCGCTCCAGTCCTCTTTAGGAACAATAACATAATCAACAAATTCATATCCCTCATCTTTTATCTGTGCAATCTTATTTTCAATCGTGTCTATTTCCTCATATGTTTCTTTCCAGAATTTTCTGCTTTCAGATGATGGTTTTCCAATCCATGAAACGTCAGACACTATCAAGAATCCTTCATTTTTAAGCAGTCTTTTCCAATCATGCAAAGCTTTTTTAAATCCCATAATTTCCACTGCGGCTTCGCAAAATACGATGTCAAACTCTTCGTTTGCAAAATCAGGATCATTCATATCCATCTGATATGTAAATACCCTATCCTCCAGATTATTTTCAGATATCTTTTCATCCAAAACTGCCAGATAATGTTTGAATAAGTCGATTGCTTCAACTGTGGCATTTTCAAAGTAATTTGCAAGCAGGATTGTAGATGAACCAACACCACATGCAATGTCAAGAATATTTAAATCTTCTGGATGGATTATATTGACTTTGCCAATTGCTTTTAAAGTTGTATCGTCACTGCCTGGGGATAATCTATCCAAATCTTTATATGCAAGATAAAAATATAAGGGTATTTCCATAATCTTAAATTTAAACCGCATTATTTAAAAATGTTAACTAACATAATAATTAATATCATTTAATTGGAGATTAATTATGATTGTAAATGTAAAAGCAACTAACAAAATTAGTGGTGACGTAACTTCATACAAATTAGAAGGTAACAAAGATGAAGGTTTCTTATATGAAGGAACCCACATGCAAGAAGTAGCAGACAATGTTATTAGAGAAATTAACAACAACTTAATTTTACTTGGTTCCCCTATTTACACCATTCAACCTGGTGAAAGTGCTGCTATTGAAGCTAAAACCTTTGATATCGAAATTAACGCTGAATAATTCAGCTACTTCTTTTTTTATTTTTATAATTCTTTTTTGTTTATTATCAATATAACTGGACTTTCCAACCCAGTTTACCTTTTTATCATCAATATTGCCAATTAAAAGTTGATAATCTTGATTTTGAAGCTTTAACTTCCTTTAATCGACATAATATTTGAATTTAGATGTCAGTATTGGAATTGTCAGCTACTTTAAGTATAATTTCAAAAAACGGCATTTTAAATATGACTATTCTGAAAAGGATTTTAAAAATTTAGGCATGCCTAAAAATTTATATAGTATCCCATACAATAATTATATGAATTAAACTTATCAATGGAGAACTACTTATGAATTTAGAAGGCGTAGAAAAAACAATGCTTTTGACATTGTTTGCTAAAGCAAGACATTCACAACAGAAAAATCATAAATTCTATGATTCAAAAGCAATAGAAGTCATATCTAAAATTGATTATGATTTCAGCATAGCTGAAAAGGATAAATTTATGCAACTTGGTACAATTTCAAGAACAATTGTATTAGATGAAATGGTTGGAGACTATATAAATGCCCACCCAGAATGTACAATTGTCAATATTGCATCAGGGATGGATACACGTTTTAACAGACTTGATAACGGTAAAATCAATTGGTACAATGTGGATTTAGAAAATTCAGCAAATTATAGGTTGAAATATATTGAAGATACAGACAGGGTTACAACACTTGCGTATTCGGCAATGGATCCTGGATGGGCTCAGGAAATCTCAATAAGAAATGATGTTTTATTCATCGTTGAAGGATTGACAATGTATCTAAATGAGAAAGATGTAGTAGACATCATTAATGTTATAGATTCAAATTTTGACAAATGTACAATCTATATGGAGATAATGCCTCCGATTTCCGTTAAAAACACAAAGGAAGAATCAATAGAAGATACAGACTCCAAATTCATATGGGGTGTCGAAAAAGGACATGAATTAACAAAGTTCAATAATAACTTTAGATGGATAAAGGATGTTAATCTCTTTGATGGCGTTAATGTTTATAAGCCCCATTATAAGATAGTCACTTGGCTTCCGTTGTTAAGAAAAAGAATGGATTATATTGCCGTTCTTGAAAAATAGAAAGCACTTTTTAAAAGTACCTCCACAGGTACTTTTTTAAAAAGCAAATTATGATTCACCACTAAAGATTAATGTTGAATAAGCAATCTATAAAAAAAAAATAGAAATTTTGATCAACAAACCAGAAAAAATCACCGAACCGATCTAAATATGTCATTTGAAAAGACTTATGATTGGATTACCATCAACCCAAATAATTTTTAATTCTACTTATGATTTTCCTTTAATAATAGGACATTAAAACCAAATTATTATCACCAAACTAATGCAAGCAATCACTTACTTGCGGAAAATATTATATACTATAAATAGGATAGAAAAAATTGTAGAATAAAAGAAATCCCTATTTAGAGGTGATAAAACTGAAAACGAAAAAGTATTTGTTTTTTATAATGTTATTCCTATGCATATTAATAGGAACGTCTTGCGTTTCAGCAAGCGATGTAGACACTATGCCGTTGAATGAACCAACACACATTAACCACACCCTGACTGACGAAACACCATTGCCCGGAAATTTTGACGACTTAAACAATGATATTCAAAATCTCCAGCCCGGAGACACATACGATTTTGACAAAGACTATTATTTTGATGGTAACGGAAAACATATAATAATCGATGAGAATGTAATCATAATCGACAAAGATAACATCACCATCAATGGTAATGGACACATCATAGATGCAGGAGAATATTTCTATGCAATATTTAAAGTAACAGGAAACAATGTTAAACTATTAAACCTGACAATCATCAACTCCAAACCAATCGGAATAAATATACCTGATAACTCTCCAATGGACGACTCAAAATACCGAAAAACATATCATGATGTTTTAAGCCCCATTAGCTGGAATGGTGATTATGGAATTATTTCAGACTGTACATTCATAAATAATGAAGCGATTAACGGTGGAGCAGTTAGCTGGAGTGGAAATAATGGCATTATCAATAACTGCATATTCATAAATAATACTGCACGGGGAATTGGTGGTGCAATTTATATAGGTGGCGCGGATAATACAATTAGCCATTCCTTTTTTATAAACAGCTTCAGCCAATTATCTCACGAAGCAATTTACATTGACCGCAACAAGAAAAATCTAAACCTCACAGAATGTGTATTCGAAGAGGGAGGTAAATACATTATTGATGGATCAGTAACCAATATTGATGTAAATTACCTAAGATATGATTTTAGTTCCTACCTAATCGATAAAAAATTCAATCTGGCTCATGTAATGTATTCCGCAATAATGAACAGCGGCCTTAATTATCTGGATAACGACATTGTATATTATATCATTTACGATAACGAAACCTGCACTTTTTCATTATCAATGATAAGATATTTCGAGGAATATGGAATTACCTACAGAAAAGATTACAATTTCAAAAACATTACAGAAT
Organism: Methanobrevibacter sp. YE315; assembly: GCF_001548675.1. NCBI lineage: Archaea > Methanobacteriati > Methanobacteriota > Methanobacteria > Methanobacteriales > Methanobacteriaceae > Methanobrevibacter > Methanobrevibacter sp. YE315. Next base: position 866,305 of record NZ_CP010834.1, on the reverse strand, counting down.
TAAATGAAATTTTCAATTTAATGCGTGAGGGGAATTTTCGCAATGATTTAACACTTATGTTGAATAAAACCGTCAGCAGTACAGCAGATTATAATGCTTTAATAAAAAGCCATATATTAGAAATTTCATTCGCCTTTGAAGAAAGGTCTTGCCCTGATTTTGAGGGATACTTACCTTTAGAAAATTTATTGTATGTACTTAATGTAATTTTTACAAGTAATGTATCCATCAGATGCACAGACCCATGGCAAATATCATTTTCCCAATTTAACATGATAATCATTAATGGTCATCAGTCAACAATCTACGGCACATATGATGAAAGTGATGAATATCACTGGCTCGTAGTAGACCCTTCCTACTCAATTGTCGTATCTAATTTAAATATCGAAGGATATAACACTGCAGTTTATAATATGGGAGGATCATGTACTTTCAACAACGTAATATTCAAAAATAACAGAATGGACTACATCATTACAAGAGACTGGGGTGGAGCAATAATCAACCTAGGATCCATGACTTGCAATAACTGTAGTTTTATCAGTAATTATGCTAAACATGGCGGAGCAATCTTCAACCAGGGAGCATTAGTCTTGAATAACTGTACATTCTCAAATAATAAGGCTTATGGTAAAGGCAATGATGTCTGTGTAGGAGACGGTGGTAAGGTACAATTTAAGGGAATTAACCTTACAGGTGACTGTGGCCCTGTTTATTTTTCCAATGGTTTCAGCATGACAGACATATCACTAATTACAGCATGGTGTATTGGATCAACTATTCTTCTCAGTATTCTTGCAGGAGCCGCTTCAGGAGGAATGCTTATGGCAGCCAGTTTAGGATTGGCAATAGGTGCTATTCACGGTATTCTGGCGGCCAAATTAGTTAGTGACAATGTGTTTAATGTAAACTTTGACACAACAATATTTTCAGCGGTAATAATAGGTGGATCAATTATGGCTGGAATTGCTGCCGAAATTTTCGGTTTTGCATTTTTATCCGAAGCAAATTGCTGTGATTTTTGGTTATTAAGGCACATAGACGGCCCTGATTATATTTTCGTAGATGATGCAAGCTCATTATCTTCAGGTTCAGCGTCTGTTCTCTCAAACTCTGTAACTCTGCTCTCAGATTCAGCATCTGTTATCTCAGCAATGTTACCATGAAAAAGTATTAAGTGCATGCCACTATTGTGCCAAAAAATTAAACAATACTGATGGGATACTAAAGTATCTTCATCAAATTATTTTTTTTAGAATACCTCTTATTGACAAGCTGTTATTGATGGATTTATTAAAACAAATAAGAAATTACATTAATCGCAAAATGGTTGAATGGATATGGCTGATTACAAAAGATTAGTTAAATTTTTAGATGCAAAATCATTGCATTATCCCTTTTATCGGCTATTTTCATTGCAATTTTTGCATATAAACCTAATTTCTTATTTAATATTTTTATAGCATCTTTATAAAAACCTCTACATTCAATCAGCTGACAATTAGCCTTTTTTGAAAATTCATTTGCATCTTCAATATAGAAATACATTAATGCTGACTTATTTCCAGTTCTTTTAACATATAGATTGCAATATTTTATTCCAAATTTGTTTGTTGCATCAAATATCAACTCAGCATTTCTAAAAATTTTTTTAACATTTCCAATGAAATCGAGAATATCCTCCTCATGGAAGTATTGGAACACGCCTGCAACTATCATTAATGTTGGAAGATTGGTGTCTAATTCATCACACCATTCAAGTTTAAACAAATCTCCTTTAATGAACTTTTCATTTTCTGCGACTTCGAAATATTTCTTTCTTAGTTCAATCACTTCAGGTAGGTCAACTTCAAAAAAAAGAGAATTTTTTCTATCAATTCTATAATATGATGTTTCAAGGCCCACACCCAAATTCACAATATTGCATTTATCATGCTTATCAATGAATTTTTGAGCCATTTCATCTAAATTGTAGCTTCTAGCAACATTTGCCAGCATCGTATATTCTGATGATTTATTCTCAATTTGTTTGTTCTTAATCAAATTCTCCATTTCTAAGGCTTTTTCATCGAAAAAATACTCTGGAAATTTTTTAGAGACATATACTCTTCCAGTTAATGGTATGAATAATGTATCTTCCACACCTTCATATTCCTCCATAATATCACTTTCTTGCCACAATGGTCATCCATTGGACAAACTTATCCGAAAAAGAAACATGGTCATAATCATCATCAACGGTTTTTGTTTGCCCGCCAATCTCTTTTATTATTTCCTTTTTGTTTTTTCCGTCCCTCAAATAAACGGTAATTTGTGAATAATCGTTATTCCTTAAAAATTCTGTAATCTGCTCATCATCATATACTGTCATGTCAATTAATTTTTCAGATACTTTCATAATTAGGTTGTCTGATCCGTTCGATTCCATCCCAATTAGAAATGTTCCGCCAGGCTTAAGGACCCTTTTAACTTCGCCAAAGCATTTTTCGATATCAGGCCAGAAATAAACCGTTTCAAATGCTGTCACTACATCGAAAGTGTTATCTTCAAAGGGCAGATTTGCAACATTGCCCTCAAGAACCTTGACTTTGCCGTCATATATCTCCTGGCGGTTTACTTCACGTGACAGTTTTACGCTTTCTATGCTGTAATCTACACCATATACCATTTTTGCTTGTTTGGCCATTCTATTGATGTTAATTCCACCGCCGCAGCCTACATCCAAGATAGTATCGCCAGGTTTTATCTCCAAATGTTTCAACCCCCATAGTGAAACAGGAGTGTGTTCCTTGTTCATTGATTTTAATTGAATGTTTCCTAATTTTCCTTTTGGTTTTCTCATATTGTCAAAAAATCCCATTAAATCACCTTTGGTATGAATCTATTAACTTTTTTAGAATAATCCCTATAATCATCACTATATCTCTCAATTAACCACTTTTCTTCAGTATTTATCATTGCAACTGTTAGAAATGCCCAGAAAAATACGGGCAAGATAAATAGGAGGATATTCTGAGAGATTAATATTAATCCGGTTGCAGCATAAAAAAATGCGGCATAAATAGGGTGCCTTACATAAGCATATATCCCTGTTGTAACTAATTTATTGTTTTCAACTTCATCACTTATTTTTGAGACCAGAACTGCTGAAATCCAAAAAACAATCCCTAAACTTATTAATATTACTCCTAAAATAAAAAAGACCATATTTAATTCATTTATCTTATAAACTGGAATTAAATGGTAGTATGAGGATATGGAGAAAATTATAGTTATGATTCCAATTATTAAAACTAAATATGGTCCTACACCAAAAATTGGCAAATGATTCTCATACATAATATCACTAATCAAATATCTAATAATTCACATACTCATAAATCTTAATGTAATTTCGATTAAAACTCCTGAATTAAGGGTTAAAAGACTATTGAGACCCCCTTAAAAAGAAATCTTTCAGTTTTTGTTCATCAATCTTATAATTATCAATGATTTTGCCATCATCAAAATGCAGGATATGGGAACAAGACTCACAGATTAATTCGAAATCATGGGTTATGATGAATGAAGTTATCCCTAATCCCTGCAGATACCTTAAGTTTTCAGAAACTTTCATCATATTCCTTAAATCAAGACCACTTGTTGGCTCATCAAAAATCAATATTTCCTTTTTAGATGCAATTGCCGATGCAATAGCTACCCTTTGCTTTTCACCACCGGATAATGCCATTGGATGGGCATCTTTTAGATGAATCAGGTTCAAATTCCTAAGAATATCTTCAGCTAATTCCAAATCATCTTCATCCATACTCAACAAAACTTCATCAAGGACACTTTCTGTAAATAGCTGATGATTTACATCCTGCATCACCATATAAGATTTTTTAAGCCTATCCTTTCTTTTTAAGGATTTTCCATTGAAGACTAACTCGCCCTTGCATGATTTTTTAAGACCGCACAAACAATTTGCAAATGTTGACTTTCCGGCACCATTTTTACCAATGATGGCTATGATTTCGTTTTTAGGAATTTTAACATCATCAATGTCTAAAACTTGAGTTTTTCCATAGTTAAATTTAAAATTTTTAAGTTCCAAAAATTCCTGATTCTTGGAGTAATATTCTTTTCTTTTTAATTCTATATTGTCCAAATTTAATTGCCTTAAACCCAAATCTCGATGATTTATGTTTTTAAATTCATCGATTGACCATTCGTTTGTAATTTTTCCGTCTTTAAGAAATATTACCCTGTCAACGACATCACCTAAAAAGAATAATTTATGTTCGGCAATAATTACTGTTTTTTTCTGCTCTTTCCATTTCCTAATTATGAATTCAAAATCCCAGCTTGACTTGGAATCCAAGTTGGATGATGGTTCATCTAGAACAAGAACATCGGGAGATACCGCCGATACTGATGCACAAGCAATCTTTTGCTTTTCACCGCCGGATAACTTAAAAATATTTTTATCAACCAGATTGAATATGTCAAAGTCATCAACTACACAATCTAGCCTTTTTTTAATCTCATCAACGTTCATGGATAAATTTTCACATCCAAAAACAAGTTCGCTTGTCGTATCAACATTGAAGAACTGGGTTTTTGGATTTTGAAAAACTGATCCAATATGCTTTGAAATTTCATATATCTTCATTTCACTGATTAAATCATTACCCAAATAAACATTTCCTTCACGTTTACCATCGAAGAAATTCGGAATCAGTCCATTTAAAAAACGTGTGATTGATGTTTTTCCGCAGCCTGACTCGCCACAAAGCAGAATAACTTCCCCTTCTTTAACATTCAAATTTATATCAGACAGATTTTGAGTATCGCCATTATTATTATATGTGAATGAAACATCTTCCATTTTAAGCAATCAAGACACCTCTTAAAAAACCATATGCATATATTCCAAAACCAATGAATGTTATTGCTATAAGTGAGTAATCCAGTTTGGTCAATTTTACTTGAAGTAAATGAGTTCTTGGCTCCGGATTGCTGAGTCCTCTTGTTAGAGAGGCGGCTGAGAGTTCATCTGCTGTTTTAACTGCACTAATCAAAATAGGAATCATATAAAATTCTATTAGTTTTAAAGGGTTTTTCAAGGATTTGATATTTAATCCAAAGCCTCTCATTTTCATTGCATTAGTTATTGATTTAATTTCTTCATAAACTGATGGGATATATCTAAAAACAACTGAAACGGGAATAATGACATATCGGGGAATATTACTTTTTTCCATAGACGCAATGAATTCGCTTACTTTAGTAGTTGTTATAGTATAATATCCCATCATAAGAATTGGCAACATTCTAGAAGCAGTATAACTAAAAGTAATTAGTATAATTGCCATCAATCCTGTTGCTGTAGGAAGAATAAAAATTTGAATATATTTAGCCAATAAATAAACAGCAATATAAAGCCATGCTGATTTTTTATGGTTTGTGAAAAATAAACAAATAAATGGAATTAAAACTAAAATTCCACTAATATATAATGACACATCATTAAAAACCATGAAACTTAAAACAACTAAAATAATGATTTTAGTTCTTGGATCTAAGTTAAAATTTAGTTCTAATCCCATTATTACACCTAAGCTATACCTGCCTTTTCAAAGTGTTTTTTGAGCACAATTTTTCCAACATAAGCACTTGCAACACCTGCAATGAATGTTAAAATAAATAATATTACTAAAACACCATTGTTAAGGAATGGGGCAATGACATTAACATAATCATTTCCCATTGAAGCGCGCATTGCTTCCATGAAATAGTCTCTTAAAATGAAAAATGGCAACATATTACCCATTATTCCCATTATAAAAACACCATGACTAATAATTGAATTTTTAATTGATGAGTAATTACCCATTTTTAAGATACAATCTGCAATGAATGCAAATAAAGTAAATACAACAATTGGCACCCATGTATGGCCGCTTAAAAACATTACAATTCCCAGAATCAGCCCTAGCAATGTAACCATTCCAAATTTAGAAACTCTTGTTAAGAAGAGCATGTATGGAATTCCACAAATTAATGCTGCTAAAATTGGCAATGCCAACATTAAAATCGGAATATAACCCAACATTCCAAATGCGAAAATTAATACTATTAAAATCACTGCAAAAATACCCACAGTAATTAAATCATGTACATTTAATCTTTCAGACATAATTTTTTCTCCTATAATTTTTAAAAGGGAATTAGATTACCCATTCCCCGCTTAAATTTTGTAAATCAACCATTTTCTTAAATAGTCCATTTTGAGCTATCAACTCATCAGGTGAACCTTGCTCAACGATTCTACCTTCATCGAGAACAACAATCTTATCGGCATTAGCTATTGTACGCATCCTATGAGCAATAATTATGACAGTTTTGTTTCTTATTAGCTCAGATAATGCCTTTTGAATTTTGGATTCGTTTTCAACATCCAAAAATGATGTTGCTTCATCCAAAAGAATTACATTGGCATCTTTAAGCATTGCCCTTGCAATTGAAATTCTTTGCCTTTGACCGCCAGACAATAGCTCACCATTTTCACCGATGACAGTATCGTATCCATCTGGAAGTTTTGAGACAAATTCATCACATTCTGCAAGCTTTGCTGCTTCAATTACCTCTTCATCAGTTGCATCTTTCTTACCGACTCGAATATTTTCCAAAATTGAAGTATTAAACAATATTACATCCTGGAAAACTATTGAAAAGTTTTCTAAAAGTTTCTCACTATCGAGTTTTGATAAATCCTGACCTCCCAAAATTACTTCACCTGAAACAGGATCCCAGAATCTTGCAGCAAGTTTGGAAACTGTTGATTTTCCACCTCCTGAAGGTCCTACAAGTGCAGTGACTTCACCTTGTTTTGCTGTGAAATTAATATCAGTTAAAACATTTTTCAAATCATCATAATTGAAATCGACATTCTTAAATTCAATATCATAGCCGTTCAAGGAATATTCTGTCAATCCTTCTTCAACAACTAATGATTCTATTTCCTTGGTCCTGTCAATTTTTATATCCATCATCAATATTTCAGATAAAAACATCAATCCATTCTCAACAGGAGCATAGATTGTAGCAGAAGCTATCAGGAATATCAAAAGTGTAAATAGTGACACCTGTGAATTCATAATCAAGTATGACCCTAAAAGAATCACTGAAACTATTCCTAGATTTAAAACTACTTTGCCGGTAATTACTCCAGCAGATGCCATCAGTTCTGCTTTGATTCTTGACTTTTCAATTTTGGAAGTTAAACTGGAAATTTTTCCATAGTATTCATCCTGATAGTTGTATGATTTCAAATCCCTGACAGATTCTATGCATTCCTGCATTGTATCTCCACAATCAAGCAGGTCTTCCATGACAATTCTTCCACCTTTATAGATGAGAATCTTTGAAGCATACAATATTGCAAATGCTACCGGAACAGGCCATAATAGTGCAATGGCTAGCCTCCAATCAAAGGTTAGCAGTCCTATTGCAACAAGAACTAATGAAATAATTGAACCGAGCAATTGTGGAATTGCATGTGAGAAAACATGTTCCAAGTCTGTACAGTCATTCATGATTGTTGCAGTTAAATCCGCCAAGTCCCTGTTTTCAAAGAATGATAACGGAAGTTTTCTTAAGTTTTCACCAAGATTAATCCTTCTGTTTTCACTTTCTGTGTAGGTTGTATTGAATACGAAGTGATATTGTTTCCATGCCAATGCAAAGATAATTCCTAAAACAATCAATATCAATACGATAAACATTCCAAGGTTTGGTTCAATGATTTCTCCACCGGTTAATGGTTCTACCCACATGTAAAGTAGTAATGCATATAAACCAACCGGTAACATGAATGCAATGTTTAAAAGTGCTGTGTAGATGATTCCCTTAATCAGATTATCCGAACCTTCTTTTGTAAGTCCGAATCTTTCAACAAAATATTCAGATATCATTTATGCCACCTCACTTTTTACTTTCCATTGAATTGACTGGTTAAATTCATCCCACATTCTTGAATAAAGGCCTTCATCTTCAACAAGACTGCTGTGATTGCCCTCTTCTACAATTCGTCCATTTTCAACTACATAGATTCTATCTACATTTTTAACAGTGGACAATCTATGTGCAATCATGATTACTGTTTTGTCCATAGTGATTTGAGAAATTGCCTTTTGAATCATGTATTCGTTTTCTGGATCGGCTAATGCAGTAGCTTCGTCTAAAATGATAATTGGAGCATCTTTAAGTATTGCTCTTGCAAGAGCAATCCTTTGTTGTTGACCTCCTGAAAGATAGGTTCCTTCAGTTCCAATCACAGTATCGATTCCATCCGGCAATTCCTCAATGATATCATCACATTGAGCTAAACTTAATGCTTTTTTAACATCTTCTCTTGAGGCTCCTTTACGGCCAATAGCCACATTATTGTAAATTGAATCTTTGAATAAGGTTGTATTTTGGAATACGAATGAAATATTTTCCATCAAATCTTTTGTTGATATATCCCTTACATCTACTTCGCCGACTTTAATAGAACCTTCATCAACGTCCCAGAATCTTGGAATTAATGATGCTATTGTTGTTTTACCGCCCCCAGAAGGTCCGACTAATGCAACAGTTTCATTTTCATTGATTTTTAAATTAACATCATTTAGGATATGTTCATCACCACTAGTCTTTTCATAGTCAAAATAGACTCCTTCAAATTCAATTGAATGATTTTTAGGTTTTTGAGGATTGACTGCTTCGACTAAAGGCTTTTCATTTAAAATTTCTTCAATGCCTTCCAAAGCATGGCTTGCCAACATCCAATCTTGTGAAACTGTCATAATCTTGTTCATCATTACAGCGCAAATCGGTGTGAATATTATATAGAACATGAAATCCGCCAAGAATTTCTTATCAACTACAGACCCTGCAAGCAATATTCCCGCAGGAATCAAAAGCGCAAAAAATCCATTGATGGATACTGTAAAAGCTGTCATTGGAAGCTGAGTAGACAATGAGTAATTAGCTGAAAACTTTGCATAATTCCTAATTGCATCGATAAAGTTTTTAAATGAATATACACTTTGCTGGAATGCCTTTGTAACTGGAATTCCCCTAACATATTCAACGGCTTCACCGTTCATCTTTTCGAGATATGTTTGATACTGAACCATAATATTCTGGGATTCGGCGGAAAACATAGGATACATAAATATGAAACATAAAATAATTGGAATCAAGCATATTAAGCCTAAAAGCCAATCAAAACTGAATAACAATATAATAAATGCTATCGGAGTTATAATAGCTCCTGTCAGATCAAATAATTGATGAGCTAAAAATGTTTCAGTTTTTGAAGTGCTGAAGTCAATTACTTTTCTAATTCCTCCACTGGTATGATTTGAGAAATACCCCAAAGGCAGTTTAAGCAAATGATTGATAGCTGCATCCTTCATGTTTTTCTCGTTTTTAAATGCAGATAAGTGAGTGCCCATTAAACCGAAAAAGTTCAAAACAATTCCCGCAATTGCAAAAGCAAACGCATTAAATGCATAGGTCTCCAAGTTCTGTGCTTGAGAGAAGTTTGGAGCAGCAGCCAGAAGGGCATTGACAACATCCCATATGTATATAAATGGAATTAATAGGCATATTGCACTTAAAGCCGATAATATCATACCTAAGATTGATAAATACTTATAATTGCCCGAATAATTCAATAATCGTATAAATTTATTTTTACTTTGAGTATTTGACATAATAAACTCCTTAAAATTTAATTTAGGTATACCTAAAAATTTAAAATAATCCTAAAAGGACAATTCTTTAAAATATCTTAAAAATAGATAAAAGAATAATCCTAAAAGTTTTTGTAAAAAAATAATTAAATATACCTTATTTTCATTATTAACTTCTTTTAAAATAAGTATATATATTTATTTGAACTAAAAAGACAAAAAATATACCAAAAAGACAAAAACTATTTTTTATACTCTGAAGGTGTGCAGCCGACATAGTCCTTAAATGCCTGGCTAAATTTTGATGGTGAAGAATATCCCACCATTTTAGAGATTTCTGAAATGGAAAGATGGCCTTCTTCAATCAGTCGGCAAGCATAATCAAGTTTGTACTCTTTTCTCCATTTAAAAATAGGTTTTCCATAAACTTCCTTAAAGCAATTCTTCAAGGTGGTTTTACTTACATCGTATCTATCTGCCAGCTCATCAATTGTAATCTTGCTTTCCAAATCATTGATCAAATCATCTTTGACACTTTCAACTATATCAACATGTCTTTTGGAAAGGGAAAGTGATTCCATTTTTGATTCATTAGCAATAGAGACAAATAACAGTAACTCCAAACACTTTAATTTGAAATAAGGTTCTTTAATTCGCTCATCGACACAATACAACTCACCGATTACATGGTCGATTTTTTCATTTGCTCTAACTAACTTATAACCTTTAGATTTTTCTAAACTTTCATATAGCTCAATTAAATCAAAATCAGGAATAAGTTCTTTGATATGCTCATTTGCAACATCAACATCAATGAAAATCTCCAAACCTTCATAATATCCCAAAGGAAAATCGGAAACTGTCTTTGTTAAATCATATATGCTAACGCACAAATCACCTTTTCCAAAATAAACAATCTTATCATCGCCTATTGCATATGAGTATCTACCTTTAGCACAATGGTTGATTTGAAGTAAACGGGAAGGAAGTTTATCTTCAAAAAACACATTATCAATATTGTCAATGTTAATGTCCATAAAAGCAATGATAACTCCATCAAATAACGAGTAAGTTTCCATTTTTCCATATTTGGCATCTTTTCCTAACTCAATTGTCTTTTTTGAAGCTTCTTCTATAATTGAAAATTCGGATTGTAAAACCTTATCAAACATTCCATAAAGATTTTCATTCATATACTTAAATTTGAGATGAGTTTTATTTAAATTTTACAGACCCCTGCCCTTGAACTTCTCCGGCTTTAAGCAGCCTGAGACTTCTTGAACAGTTATGTTAAATTAATTGACATATTTCCATCTTTTCAGTTGAAATGTCTCCTCTCTTGATTAACATCAATTGCATATCCATGTAAAATTGTTTATAGCATTGGAAGTTGTTGCATTATTACCTCAAATCATTGATGATATTGTTGATTATAATAAGGACTCAATTTTTATCGTCAGCATTTACGATTAATTTAGAAAGATATTAACTATTAAAAAAAAAATTAAATTTAAATTTGATTCTTTTAAAAAAAAAATAATGAATAATAGTGAAAATTATTCCACTACTATTTTTTCTGCATAATTATCGGATTTTCCTTCACTATCTGTGAATTCCACAGTTATTTCATGTTCGCCAAGACATTCTTCAATGATTTCAAATATTTCCTGTGTTAAATCATCGGTTGTATCTCCTTCGAATACCAACTCATCATCAATACATACTTTTAATTGTCCATTAATGAAAGACATATCAAATAACTTGTTTAAGGATTCAAGATTGAATGAATCTGACTCGCAAATTAATTCATTGTGTGAGGCATCCGGAAAAGTTTTATCAATGAACATGCTTACAAGACCATTCAAGACTTCTGTTAAGTCGAATCCATTCATATCGAAGTTATCTGAAATTCCGGAAATACCCAAGCTGGATAAATCAAGACCATTCAATATACCTGACATGTCAAAGTTTTCTGAATCGAAATTGGCTATTAAACCAGACATATCGAAATTATCAAAGTCAAGGCTGAATGCTTTTGAGATAACTGCAATAGCTGTGTTGATGAAATCAGAATTGGTTAAGATATCAATAACATCTGACAAGCCGATTGCAGACAAATCATAATCTGACACATCAATGCCGAACTCAGCCAAATCAATACCCAATGAATCAACCAAACCGGATAAATCAAGCACAATCGCATTTAAACAGGAATAATCACAGTTTTCGAATATGTCCGCAAAATCAACATCCATATTGCCGAACATATCTGTAATGCCTGAAATATCCAAGTCAGATAAATTAAGGCTAGCCAATAAAGCGGATAAATCAAAGTTATCTGAGTCGAAACTGGCTATTAAACCTGACAAATCAATTCCATCCAAGTCAAGGCCGAATAGCTTTAACATGGCAATAATAGTTTCCATGTCAAAATCAGCATTATTTAAGATGCCAATAACATCTGACAAGCCGATTGCAGACAAATCATAATCTGACACATCAATGCCGAACTCAGCCAAATCAATACCCAATGAATCAACCAAACCGGATAAATCAAGCACAATCGCACCTAAACATGAATAATCACAGTTTTCAAATATGCTGGCTAAATCTAAATTAGTGAACATGCCCAAAATAGCGGAAATGTCCAAGTCAGATAAATTAAGACTCTCTAATAAAGTGGATATGTCAAAGTTTTCTGCATCAAAACTGGATATTAGACCGGACAGGTCAAGGTCATCCAAGTCAAGACCGAATAATTTTAACAGAGCTGAAACAGTGGACATGTCAAGATCAAGATTGCCCAAGATACCAATAATGTCTGACAAGCTGATTGCAGACAAGTCATAATCTGACACATCAATGCCCAAATCAGCCAAATCAATACCTAATGAATCAATCAAACCGGATAAATCAAGCACAATCGCACCTAAACATGAATAATCACAGTTTTCAAATACGCCTGCAAGATCAAGATCGGAATTGGTGAACATATCCATAATGCCGGCAATATCCAAGTCGGATAAATTAAGACTATCTAAGAAGCCTGCTAAATCAAAGTTTTCTACATCAAGACTGGCTATTAAATCAGACAGTTTAATACCGTCAAACTCAATGCTGGACAGGTCAAACTTAGAGATGTCGAAATCAGAATTGTTTAAGATATCAATGACATCTGGCAAGCTGATTGCAGATAAATCATAATCTGACACATCAATGCCTAAATCAGCCAAATCAATGCCAAATGAATCAATCAATCCGGATAAATTAAGCACAAGTCCATCCAAGTTTGAATAATCACAGTTTTCGAATACTCCAGCGAAATCAATTTTCGAATTGGCGAACATATCTCCAATAAGGGAAAGGTCCAAGTTGGATAAATCAAGACTATCCAACAAACTGGCTAAATCAAAGTTTTCTGCATCGAAACTGGCTACTAAATCAGAAATATTAAGCTCATCTAAATCAAGACCGAATAATTTTAACAGAGCTGAAATGGTGGACATGTCAAATTCAAGATTGCCCAAGATGCCAATAACATCTGCCAAGCTGATTGCAGACAAGTCATAATCTGACAGATCAATGCCTAAATCGGCCAAATCAATGCCTAATGAATCAAGTAATCCTGTTAAATCAAGTACAATCGCACCTAAACATGAATAATCACAGTTTTCAAATACGTCTGCAAGATCAAGATCTGAATTGGTTAACATATCCATAATGCCTGCAATGTCCAAGTCGGATAAATTAAGACTGGCCAATAAACTGGAGATGTCAAAGTTTTCCACATCAAAACTGGCTATTAAGCCAGAAAGGTCAATGTCATCTAAGTTAAGACCGAATAATTTTAACATAGATAAAATAGTAGACATGTCAAAATCAAGATTACTTACGATACCGACAACATCTGCCAAGCTGATTGCAGACAAGTCATAACCTGACACATCAATGCCGAACTCGGCCAAATCAATACCTAATGAATCAAGTAATCCTGTTAAATCAAGCTTAATTGCACCTAAACATGAATAATCACAGTTTTTAAATACGCTACCTAAATCTAAATTACTGAACATATCCATAATGCCGGAAATATCCAAGCCGGATAAATTAAGACTATCTAACAGACCAGACGGATCAAAGTTATCTACATCAAAACTAACTACAAGACTGGACATGTCAAAGCCATCAAAGTCAAGGCTGAATAATTTTGACACAGCCGCAATAGCAGACTTGACAAAATCAGAACTGCTTAATGTATCAATAAGGTCTGACAAGCTGATTGAAGACAAGTCATAATCTGACACATCAATGCCGAACTCGGCCAAATCAATATCTAATGAATCAAGCAATCCAGTTAAATCAAGCTCAATTGCACTTAAACCTGAATAATCACAGTTTGCAAATACAGCACCTAAATCAAAGCCTGAATCATCGGAATCTGATGCCTCTGCACCAGAAATATCAATAACATCACCATATGAAGAACGTTTATATTTATCAGACATATTACGGGTGTAAGTATCAAGGTCAAATCCTGAACTCAATAGGTTGCCAATGCTGATTAAATCCATATTTTTGAAAATATCTAAAAGGGACATAAGGGCAGTCAGCTTAATGAGTGATTCAGAATCATCAGTAGGGTTTTTAAAGGTTACACTAGTGATGTTCATCATTGGGAACAATTCATCGAAAGAATTCAAGCCAATTGCATCCATTCCATCCATACGAATAATTACATTAATGTTATTCAAATCTGAAATAGGTTCAAGTGATACATCTACATTATCCATATCAATAACAACATCATCAAAGTTTGTGTAATGGAAATCTGACATCAATATGGATAAATCAAGACTTGATACTTCTGTATCCGGTAGCAAGATATTCAGATTTAAATCAGATAAGTCCACCCTATAGTTTTTGTTTAGGAGATTTAATTTAGGCAAATTCACTGATACATCAAGACTTTGTCCGTCCAATCCTATTGACAGATTAAAATCAAGATCTTCAAATTTAATGGTTGCATCAAGATCTGGATATATGAAGCTTTTTATATCAATATCTAAACGTACACCCCTTTCATCAGCGAAAGATTTGAAAAACAGATTTAGACCTTTTAAATTTACATAATTTGTTTCAGTTATTATCTCCAAACTGTCCATAATTGCTGAAAACTCAAGAGTCTGTGGACTTGAACTAGGCAGAATAGATAAATCAAGATCTTTAAATGTAAAGATGGTACTTTCAAAGTCACTATAGGAAACTTCAGGAATATTCATTTTCAAATCAATATTTGAAGAATCTGAAGCTGCCACAATTGACATGGTAGAATCAGACATGATTATACCGTTTTGAGTAAAGCCTTGAATATTTAAATTGATATTATCTTTCATAAATATTTTGTCTTTAATAGGCAGATCCTCATAATTTATCCCATAAATGCTAAGTACAGAACTTAACATCTCATCATTTACTGGGAAAAGTAGACTCTCATCATCTTCAGAACCATAATCTTCAGTTTCTGCTGAAACTACTTTTTTAACTTTAAATGTTTTTGCTTTTTCTGTTGCTTTGGAATCATCCGCCACATCTTCACCAGAGGTTTCACTTGAATCATTATTTAAGATAGGTAAAACTCTTTCAACGAGTTCTTGCTTTTTGCCTGAAACTTTTAAACCGTTTTCTTTTAAAATGTATTTCAATTCTGCAACGGTGTATTTTTCAGATACCTCCTCGGCTGTTAATGCTTCCCTACCAGCATCAAACTCTCCTTCGAGATATTCTTCATCGTCTTTTAACGCTTTTTCGTTTTTAGTCATGATATCATTTCCATTAATTGGTTACATGATATATTCTCTTGTATATATTATATTTAAGTATTATGATTTTTTTTAAATATTATTTAATTTTATAACATGAAAAATAATCAAATAATATAAAATTAGTAAATTTATTAAAAAATATTTAAAATTATTGGAAATAAAATTATAAATTATAAATTGATGTGATAAAAGTAAAATGATTATCTGAAAAAAACCAAATAAACATAGGGAATTTCCAAAAATTAAAAAATATAAAAATAAAATTAATAAAAGAATGAAAAATTTAAAAAATTTAAAAAATATTGTACATTTTAAAATTATTATTTATTGTACTAAAATTTCAATCATCTAATCGACATTACGTTAAAAATAGCATATAATTTTTAAAAATTTATTAATTTTTATTAATTAAATTTAAAAGAATTATTTTTTTAAAGTACGGTCTCGGTTTAAAGAAGTGAAATAATTGTTTCACATGATAAAACGAAGGAATTTAAAAAAAAGACCAAAGCAACTTTTGTTGCGCATAAATATAACAGATATTTTTCGATGATTTCAGATTACCCGTGACAAATCATCACCCACATAGCCATCGAATACTAGTGTACCGTCAAGGTATACTTTTAAATTGCCGTTGGTCAGGTTGAGCTTGAATAAGTCAATAGTGATTTCCCATCATGCATTTTTTTATGAATATCCCCTTTTGTATTTGCATAAGTCTATAAAAATTATCTTCAGCAAATACAATCCAGTTTCCTGCATTACAAACAAATAAGGCTTAAAGTATCTAAATTTTCCACTACATTTGTTAAATCTGTTTCAGATATAATAAAATTACTTATCAATGATGCTACAAAATCTTATAAATTATGAAGTATAATCTTATTATGCAATTAATAGTTATAGTTGTTTTAATCAGGTTTTAAAAGATTATAATATTAATTAGCCTAATGTGGTCGTGAACAAAAATAACTTATGATCTATTAAAATAATGAGGGCATAACCTATGGACAACAAAAAGATAATTATAATCGGCATATTACTTTTAATTATTGCAGGCGTCATCTTAGTAATGCTTACAAACACCGTGAATTATGAAAGAATTGAAATAACCCCCAACGGGACAAGCATAGATGTTCCAGCCAATCAAACTAAATTTTGCGGCAATATTGAAGGCGTTAAAATTTGGAAATGGGAAAATGGAGCATTAATTACTTACAATGATCACGAAGGCAGCGGAATAAGTAAATTAACTGGATTAAGTTTCAATGCCCTAAATGAATTAATAAAAAATGGGGAAATGCAAAACATTGACGGTTCCACATGTTACGTAATAAATGGCGATGAATTATTAGAAATCCACTTGTTTGACATCATTAAAGTAAATTATAAAGGTAAATTATATTGTATTCCGTTAGCTAATGAAACTTCCCATGATAACATTATAATCTGCTGCAAAGACAAGGACATGGCATTGCATATGGCCCAATCAGTGCAGTACAAAAATGTTTATCCAAACAATACCGATTTGGATAATGCCATCTCATCAATAGAAAATATGACCGGGGATTTACAGTCTAAAGCAAATGCTTATGTAAATAATACTGATTGGAATGGCATTAAATCCGAAATTGAAGATAAGATCGAAGATTTAAAAACTAACAGCCCAATATGATTATAATATGAGGATGTTCCTTATTACTAATCAGAGCTTTTCTTGATTTGGAATTTCTAGAAAGCGTTTAAAAAAAATAAGTGCATTAAAAAATGCACTTAAAAATTTCTACAATTTTGATTGAAATTTTACATGATTGAATCTATATACTTGCTGCACCCTCAGATACCTCTTCAATAATTCTCAAAGTTAAATCAGATCCAGTATCAGATTCAATAGAATCAAGACTACTCTGAGCATCAAACCAAAAGTCATCAACCGCACCTCCCATTTCACTAGCTTCAGCAGCCCCAGCCGCCTCGCCAGATACGGCAATATATGATCCAAAACATCCTCCAAGTGCACCTGATACTGCACAACCTCCAATTAGAAGCAAACAAGTTTTGAATCTATTATAATTGACGTCATAAGTGGTTTTTATAAGATAGACTGAAGCTATTGTTCCAATAACTGCCCCTATAGCTGCGCCGGCAAAAAAACCTATTGCAGGATTTGCAGTAACGGCACCAATAATAGTTCCTACAATGAAACAAAAAGCATAACTAAAGATATGAATCAGACCTGAAGCGATTTCATCAGTACTTTCAATATATGTAACCCATCCAGAAGAACCGGTAATTTCATCATAATCAATAGTTACAAGGCCTTTATCTACATTTAAAATATTGTTCCCATTACGATATGCCTCATTGCCTCTAAACTCACAGTTTATCAAATTTAATACTCCTTGATTGAAAATTGCACCACCATTGCTGCAATAGTTATTGGTGAATGTACAACCAGTACAATAACAAATTCCAGCATTGAGAATAGCGGCTCCCCAATCCCTATCAATCAAATAGTCCATCCTGTTATTATTCAAATGGACATAATTTAAAATGCAGGTGCCTCCTAAATTTTCAATAGCAGTATTGAAACCTGATACAGTTAACGAAGAAACACCAAATATATATCCTTCAGCTATGGTAGCCCATTTATTTTCATCCCTATCTCCAGATTCTGTTTTGATTGTAGAATCGCAACCCTCAATATTGATTGTATTAAATCCGGTGAAAGCCGGATTCCATGTACTTTTGGAATTAATAGTAATGGGCTTTTCAAAAATCACATTTAAAACAAAAAATACCTCACCTAAAGATCCTCCTGCTGAATCAAACCTATTTATATCATCAAGTATTATGGAATATTCTTTAGAATGGTTAGATAACATTGCATGAGCATCCAATGCTATTACACGCTCATAATCAGCGGCATTGTTTACGCTTACATCTTTATAGAATGTTACATCCAGTTTATAATCTCCACGAATTAATCCAGTATATAAATCAGACAAATCTTCAATGTCATCAAAATGAGAATTCCATTCATAAGTAAGACCATAACCGAAATCCTTAACCAATGTAAAAATGAATTTTTTGGAATAATACTGAGCATAATATGTTATGTCATCAGTTAAAAAAACACAATCATCACGACTTACTATTGCTGAATAAAATAATGGAATGAGATCTATCTTTTCACCAGCAAAAACTATTTCATATCTATAATTTAAATCATCTACATCAATATTGGTAATGCTTCCGTCAGAAAATAAGCTTTCACCATTGAAAAATGCGTGTATTTTACAGTTTTCATGGTTTCTGTCAACATAAACCGCTTCACCACCTATTCTTGAAGTGGAATTATAGAATATGCAATTAGTAAACGTATTATTTGCACCACTCGCATATATTGCGCCGCCAATAATACCTGCAGTGTTATTTATAAAAATCGAATTATTGATTAAACCATTATTTCCCATCCAGGTTACTGCTCCACCCTTTACTAAAGCGGAATTTCCCATAAATATACACTTTGAAATTATTCCATTATCTCCTTCCCAATGTATGGGACTGCGGCCTCTTTCAACACTATATGTATCATATTGCGTCACTTTAGGACTATGGAAATATGAATTCATGAAAGTTAAATTGAAAATTTTAACATTGTTTCCATAAACGCTAAATAATGCACTTTTATTCTTTCCATCGATTACATGTCCGTTACCGTTAATAACCACATTATCAACATTGATAATGATTCCATATTTAGCCTGGACAAGATCTCCGTCATCATAATAATAATCTTTATCTATATTATATGTATCTCCAGGATACAGATTGCGAATATCATGATCCAAATCATCAAAAGTCCCTTCATTGGCAATAAAGCCCATATTATCAGAACTACTATTATCAACAACCATTGAATAATAATCTAAATTATCAGAAGCACCATCAACACTAACAGCACTATCAGATTCACTTGCAAAAACACAAGAAACACTCATAAAAATACATATACATACTAATATTAAAATTAAGTTTAATTTTCGCTTTTTAAACATTATTCCATTATTCCCCCTAGTTTATGATAATTTGGGAATATCTTCTATTCTTCTCTTATAAATTTAGCTATGCCAAAACTTATTAATATACTTTCCCGCATGCAAGTGCTTGCTTTCAATATTTAATAAACAATTTAGAGTTCATTTCAATTATTGAATCTCCAGAGATACGATTAAAAAGACAACACATAGATTGCGTGAATATTAATACGATTTACATACCTGTTATAAAGGAAATCCATTTCAAAAAAACGCTCAAAAAAATAGCCAATTAAATAAGATTTTGCTGTCTATTGATATAGATTGAGCCACTAATTTCTTTTACAACATCATCTTATTTGATATTTCCAATCAATAGCGAAAAATCAGAATTGTGAAGCTTGAAATTCATTTTAATCGATTTTATGCTGATTTGCATAAATCCTTCGAAATTATCTAAATCCTTTGTGGATTTTGTTTCAATATGAGGAACATTTTTGAATCACTTATTGATTTTAGAGCTTTCTTTAATATTTTCCAAATTTGTCTTCAGCACCCTGTAAATGTTTTCGGCACCTACAATTTCCTCATCCGGAACATTCCAATCTGAGGGATATAATATAAACGGTTCTGATTGGCTTCCTCCAACACCCCCATGGCTTCCGACTAACTCTTCAAAAGCGCAAACCTCATCATTTTCAGCGTCATAAAAGCTGTTGACTAAAATGTCCGGTGTGTATTTAAAGGAGCTGTTTCTTTTCAAATGGTGAACAATGTTGTCACCGAAATCTTCAAGAGGATTTTTTCCTTCTATTTCATCATCATCCAAGTAGTATGTTCCGTTTTTAGCAATTACCATGTCACCCCTTTCGGATGAGCGGACAAGAATAAATCCTATGTATTCATTGTTGACGATTTCATTAATCAGCTCTGGAAACAAACTGTTGATTTCCTCATATGTCAGTCTATGGTCCCATTGGGTTAGGTAAATCAATGCAAGATTTCCCGATGCAAGAACAATGACTTCGGACTCTGACAGCACCTTTTCCTCATCTTCCTTGTTTCTGTTTCTAATGTTATCGATTTTATCTGAAAATGGAATGTATACTTCCGCAAAATGGTCTTCGTTTGAAGACATGTTCGCATACATGCTAAGGTCCTGTGGAAGCAGGGATTTGACAAAATCTTCAAATGACTCGCCGTATCTTTGTGTGAATGTTGCACCGTTAGTCTGGCCATGATCGGATTGTATCACGAATTGGTATTCTCTTGGAGAGTATTTGTTTCCATCAAGCAAACGTTTTATCTGCCTGTCCATTCCTTTAAGGGCGAACCATGCATCATCGTCCCTGACTCCGGAATGGTGGGCGATTTCATCATAACCCAAATATGTGGAATATGCAACATCAATATCTCCAATCATCATGTCTCCAATCAGTGTTCCGGTATTGATTTCCCTCATGAACACATTGGTACCTGCCCTTACCGGAACATATTTTATTCCACGTGAAATTCTTGGCTGGATGTTTAACAGCCTGTGTTTCAATTGGGAATGTATTTCGTGGACCATGTCTTCAACGACCAGCACGACTATACGTGCGAATTCGCTTGGATTTGAAAAAACGGAAAACCATGCGCCGTTATACAGTTTTCTCAAATCGGTTATTTTGCTGAAGGTGAATATTACGTTGTCCGTATCTCCTGAAAACAGGTTGGATCTGCTAGCCCCATTTTCAACAAGCAATCCATTTCCATCTGATACTCTTTCTTCAATTATTTTGACTTTTGTAACTCCTGAACACTGCATCATCTGATTGTCATTTTCTTTTTCAACCCATCTAAAAGCGGTGATGTCTTCATTGTTTCCATGAAGAATCCCAGCTTGGCTGGCTCCTGTCTGAGAAGATAAATCGGTTTCCCATTTCTTAAGGGTATGGGTTTTGCCATCCATCATTGACTTGACAGTCGGCATAATGCCCTTGTCGACAGCTTCACATAAAACGTCATATGCAAGCCCGTCAATTTCCACAATTATCAATCCGGGATAATCCTTAATATTGCCTTTTCTTTTCCTTTGGGCTTCCCTTAGCACCGCCTGGTAATATGCCCTATCATCTTCAATTCCAAATAGGGACGATAAGACGATTGTAATTAATGCTATGGTTAATGGTGCGAGAATTATTCCCCATCCGGTAATGTTTAAACCAAATAACGGTCCGAAAAAAGCAAATATCCCCCCATTTAAAATAAGAGTCCCTATTCCAAAAGTCCATACCAGAACCGGCATATACACCTTTATTATAAGCGGCCACAATACCACATTGAAAATACTGATGAAAAATACGAAAAGCACAACCTCACCTAATTTGTTGATGGTAAAATCCAATCCAAAGCTAATTAAATACAATCCAATTACATTTGCAATGAACATTATCAAATAACTTTTCAATGACAGTCCCGGCGTTTTCTTAAGTTCATCAATGTCTCTCATATTTAACCTACTTCTATTTTTTTCCTATTGAAATCCTCAGCTTAATTTACTGGAATTATTTAATTATTTTAAATATTTGACAATTTTATCAACATCACTTGTAATAATTGCTGTATGATCACAATCCTCAATGAAGATGAATTCACAATTTCTTGCGATATTTGCCAATTTGTCCTCATTTTCATGTTCACTAGCCAGATAAATTACCGGAGTATCCTCGATTTTTGCAGCTGGGAAGTCCCATATAGAGTTTACAATGATTATTTCCGCCATTTTATCAATTAACTCATCATGGTCTTCTGATCCTAACTTATCAACGTCAAAGCCTAGATCATATAGTCCATTAATAATATTTAATGCCTCTTCCTTATCCGGAAGGTCATCACTGTAGAAGTCTAATGTACCGTCGATTAAGACACATTTTTCTATTTTCTTCTCTTTTTCCAATTTTTCGACAATCAGAATTGCGAAAAGACAACCTAATGAATATCCGGCTATAATGTCCCCATCCTGAAAGATGTCTTTGATTGCATTCCAGTATTTTTCAAATGTCATATTATGGTCAGTGTTTTTGATTTCATCGATTGTTAAATCAAATTTAAAGTCATCAATAAGATAAACATTACCTTCAAATTCCAGATTGTCAACCAATTCTGAAAATACCACAGATGTTCCGTCCCATGGAGGCAGTATAAACATGTTTTGATCTGCAGTACCTTCTTTGGCCAGATAGAATCCATATTCATCATTGCCTTCATCAATGAATTTTGCAATATGATAAGGAGTTTTATTATCAAAAATAAACTGGGCGTTAACACTAATACCATATTTAGACAAGATTGAGATTATTTTAATTGCAGTTAATGAATCACCACCAAGACGAACGAAGTCATCATAGATACCAATTTTATCCTGATTAAATACCCTTTCAAATGCTTCAACAATGCGTTTTTCAGTTTCAGTGGTTGGTGCAACATACTCCACTTGCAATTCTTTAACATCAACTTCAGGCAGTGCACGCTTGTCCACCTTACCATTTACATTCAATGGAATCTCATCCAATTCAACAACAAATGACGGAACCATATACTTAGGTTTACGCTCATCAACATAAGCAGAAATTTCCTCTTTAAGGTCATCACCATCAAATTCATCAGATACGACAACATAAGCAACCAATTCATTGTTAGTACCATTTTTAACTGTTTGAACAGTCAAATCCTCGATGAAGTCTATTTCACGTATGACCGCTTCGATTTCTGACAGCTCCACACGGTTTCCTCTGATTTTGACCTGGCTGTCACGACGACCAACAATACCTAAAGAACCATCAGGCAAGACTCTCACAATGTCTCCTGTCCTGTACATTACCTTGTAGTCTTCTCCTTCATCGAACGGATTTTCAAGGAAAGCTTTCACTGTTTCTTCATCACGATTGAGGTATCCGTCTGCTATTTGATTACCTGCCAAGTATAATTCACCAACTGCACCGACAGGCACACGTCTGAACTCATCATCCAATACATAAGCCTTGATGTTGTCAAGCAGGAAACCGATAGATGACGGATTGATTCTGTCATCTGAATCAATACTGGTTACGTCCACACATGCTTCTGTCGGACCATATGAATCTACGAAACGGTAATCCACATCAATTTCACTTTCACCCAGCTTTTCTCCACCGGTTGTTAAAACTTTCAATGAAGTTTCATCAACCTGACTTATGAAGAGTTTGGCCACCTGTGTGGATATTTCCGTGTGTGTTACGCCTTGCTTAATGAAGTATTCATTCATTGCGTTCATATCTAGTTTGATATCTCCCGGAATTACAGTCAAGCATGCTCCTGCACAGATTGTTGGGAATATGGCTTTCATTGCCACATCAAATCCGATGGAAGCGAACAATGCATAAACATCATCTTCACCAAGACCATATTTTCGGATATAAAACTCTGACAGGTTCAATACAGATTTCCTAGTAATTTTAACACCTTTAGGAATTCCAGTAGTACCACTGGTGTACAATATACATGCCAAATCACCATAAACAACAGGCAAAGCATCCAAAGTACCGATATCATCTTTCATCATATCGGAAATATTTAAAAGAACAACTCCATCATTGACCAACATTCCTGCACGTTCATAAGTTTCATCACTTACAATCAGAACTTTAACAGCAGTATCCTCCAATATGAACTGTATACGATCATCAGGGTGAGCATCATCTAAAGGAACATAAACCGCACCCACAGACAAAATACCTAGAACACAGAACATATAGAGTTCAGAACGTTCAACAAGGAAAGCAACACAATCCTGTTCATCAACATCCATATCCTTTAAAGTTTTAGCCAGTTTATCAGCAATGAATGCTCCTTCACCATAACTATATACATCATCCTCATATGATACAAGAGCATTATCCGGATTATCTGAAAGATTATCATTAAATGCATCCAAAATATCATCATACACCAAAGCATGTTCAGTTTTATTAATATCATCCAAAATCTCCAAATCATATTCGGAAACATATTCAATATCAGATAGTCTTTCAGCATCCAAAATTTGGGTTAAAATTTCAGAATATGCCTCAACAAAACGAACACCTGTTTCATGAGAATACTTATCCGAATGTTCCAAACTGATAAGATATCCATCATCCAAATCATTAATGACACATGAAAAGTCAGAAACTAAATCCCCTACAGGTTCAACGACTAATTCATCTTTAACATGAGATACATCATTTAAATCAAAGTTATATTCAAAACCAACATCATTATTCAAATCAAACTCCTTTGCGATTAATCTGAATGGATAAACACTATTTATCATTGCATTCAAGTTCAAATCAGAGAAATAACTTAAGAAGTTTTCAACTGAGTCATCCTTACAGTCAACCAATAGAGGAATTGTACGAACAAACATTCCCAGAGCGTTCTTGTTATACTCCTCATGACGACCATGCTCAGTAAAAGTATAGTAAACCTTATCACTACCTGCAAAGCGGGAATATGTATATGCAAATATCGAATTCAATAACGCACCTACAGTAATGCCCCTTTCAAAAGTAAATTCTTCAACACGATCACGAATACCTCTAACAGGAAGAGATAAATTCTCCGAAGTACCATCAAAATCATCCAAAATAGTGTTTACTTCATCAATATCTGCAAATAGGTTATTAAAGAATTCATGTGCAGATTCATAAATAGGTTCAAATTTAGATTTAAATGAATCAGTACTATCATATACAAATCCTAAATCAACTTCATCATCCAACTTACCTTCAAGAGCCGCAAGCAAGTCTTCAACTATTATTGAATCAGTAGTTGCATCCCCAATAATATGATGAACATTGTAAAATATGACCTTTTCACAATCATTAATATAGAAATAAGAAAGACACTCACCAAAATTAAAAGCTTTAATTAGACTTCCATAATCATCAGTAAAAATCTCCTCAATTTCAGGGACACCATCACAAACAATTAATGGTAAATCTCCCTTATCAACAATACGACCTTTTAAAATAGGATGCTTATCAATCAAAGTCAAAATCGCATTCTTCATATCTTCAACAGTACAGTCTGAACTGCATTCAACAAGACCCGGACAAGTATAAGCTATACCTTTATCGTTGACTTTTTCATCCAAATAAATTCCTAATTGGGATTCAGATAAGCAGCAGACAATACCGTCTTCAATTCCATAACCATCAATAAATTCTAATTCACATTTAATATTGCTTATAAACTCATTTAATGCATTATCAATATATGTACCTTCTGCACAATTACCAGATACAACATACTCATCGTTTTCACGTGTAATATTTAAATCAATACCATAATAATCTTCATCAGAAGCTTCAAATTCTATTTCATTTTCAAAAGATATTTTAGGAGTATATGATTCAAACAACTCGTTTCTGAATTCAAATTCTGTACTTAAGAAGTTGAAAGTTACAGGACAATGCTTAAACTCCAATTCATTAGCAGTATAAATCAATGAAGAATAATTTAAACCTAATTTTTTAACTTCATTGAATGCTTTTTTAATCTTATAAACATCCTCCATCAAAGAGACATAATCATACTCATTACCAACATGTACAATAACCGGATATTCTGAAGTGAACCATCCAACTGTTCTGTTAACATCAGCCAAAGTCTCTTCACGACCATAAGATTCACGATTGAAAATTATATCCCTATCATAAGTCTTTTTATATGCACGTGCAATGGCCAATGCAAGATATTCCTCTTCAGACAACATCAAAATATTATCAACATCATACACAGCATTTTCAATATTAAAGATGAAAGGTTTAGATTTACCTTTAATATCCAAATCATCCAATTGATTATTAATTTCCATCCAATACTCACGTTCTTCAACAGAAATATCATCCAATAAACCTTTGACATCTGCAACCCAATTTTTATATGGATAAGGCCTTAAAAGATCAATTTCATTTCCCAAAACCAGATTATTGTATATATGAGTTAAATCATCCAATATAATGCTCCAGCTTACACCGTCAACAATCAAATGATGTAGAACAAAAATAACATAAGACTCACCATCATGTCTCACCAAACTAATATCCATCATCCTATTATTATAAATATCAAGTGAATTAACGGCATTTTCATGAATTTCAGCAATATTCTGATCTAAATCACCATCAACAACAAATTCCCTAATCTCACATACCCGGGTATTCAATGGCAGAATCTCCTGAATAGGAACACCATCTTCAAGACTGTAACTTACCCTCAACATATCATGAAGATTAGATAACTCATCCCACGCACTTTGCAAAATACCAACATCCAAATCAACAAGAGATTTAACAATAAAAGACTGAGTATAATCATTCTTATGGACTTTATCAAAGAAATAACTCTGAATAGGTAATAAATCAACAGGACCTTCAACAGCATCATAAGAAACTTGCACCTTATCCTCAATAATTTGAGCAATAGCATATGGAGTCTTATAATCTAAAATATCCTTAGCAGCACAATTAATACCCTCTTTTTGAAGCAATGAAATAAGCCTTATGGATTTAATTGAATCACCACCAAGACGATTAAAATCATCATACAAACTAACGGCCTCTTGGTCAAATACAAGTTCAAATGCCTCAACAATTATCCTTTCAGTTTCATTTGTAGGAGCAACATACTCCGCACGCAAACTGTCCACATCGACTTCAGGCAGTGCATGTTTGTCCACCTTACCATTTACATTCAATGGAATCTCATCCAATTCAACAACAAATGACGGAACCATATATTCAGGCTTACGTTCACCAACATAAGCAGATATATGCTCTTTAAGGTCATCATCATCGAATTCATCAGATACAACAACATAAGCAACCAATTCATTGTTAGTACCATTTTTAACTGTTTGAACAGTCAAATCCTCAATGAAGTCCATTTCACGTATAACCGCTTCAATTTCTAATAGCTCCACACGATTTCCCCTAATTTTAACCTGACTGTCACGACGACCAACAATACCTAAAGAACCATCAGGCAACAACCTTACCAAATCCCCTGTACGATACAGAGTTTTATACCCTTCTTCATCACTGAATGGATTTTCAATAAATGCTTTGGCATTTTCCTCATCACGGTTTAAATAACCATCAGCTACCTGATTACCTGAAATGCATAATTCACCAACGGCACCAATAGGTACACGCCTGTTTTCATTATCAAGAACATATGCTTTAGTATTGTTGAATAAATAACCGATTGATGATATGTCTATTTTATCTTTTATTCCAATGGCAGTTACTGATACACAGCATTCTGTTGGACCATAAGAATCAACTACTGAATAATTGACAGAAGGGTTAATTTCACCTAACTTCTCCCCACCAGTTACTAAAATTTTCAATGAAGTATCCTTGATTTCATTAATAAATAATTTAAATATTTGAGTAGGGAGATGGGCATGTGTAACACCATTTTTAATGAAATGTTCATTTAATTTTTTAATATCTAATCTAATATCCTGTGGAACAATTGTTAGACAAGCTCCGCAATAAAATGGTGCGCAAATACTTTTTACAGCACCTACATCAAAGCTTACGGAAGCATATAACGCAAAGACATCACAGTGATTCATGCCAGATTTATTGATATAATAATCCACATAATTAACAATTGATTTACGTGTTATCTTTACTCCTTTCGGAATGCCAGTAGTACCGCTGGTGTATAAGATACAAGCCAAATCATTATAAGCTATCGGCAAGCTATGCAATGTTCCAATATCATCACCCAATATATCTGAGATGTTTAAGATGACTGAATCATTAGTTAACAATTTAGCACGTTCATAAGTTCCATCACTGGCAATGACAACCTTGGAACTAGTATCCTCTAAAATGAATCGTATACGATCATCAGGATACACATCATCTAAAGGAACATAAACCGCACCCGCAGACAAAATTCCTAAAACACTGAACATATATAACTCTGAACGCTCCACAAGGAATGCGACACAATCTTGCTTTTCAACACCCAAATCCTTTAATGTATTGGCCAGCTTATCAGCAATAAATGCACCTTCAGCATAAGTATAAACATTCTCATTATATGATACAAGATTGCTATCCGGATATTTGGCAAGATTGTCATTGAATGCATCCAGAAGATCTTCATAATCTAAAGCATGTTCTGTTTGATTATATGTATCTAAAAGTTCCAAATCAGATTTTGAAACATAATTAATTTCACTTAACTTATCAACACAGATTATTTGTGATAATATTGATTTATAAGATTCAGCAAATCTATTCATCACATCTCCGGAATATTTATCCGAATATTGAAGACATATCGAATAAGACCTGCCTTTTTGAATAATATCAATACTTAAATCACTAATTAACTCCTCTATGTTTTCAGATTCACTATCCTCCTGCATAGATTCAAATTCACTGTAGTCTGTATCATCATTATCTATCCATTCCGGCATGAATTGGAAAAAAATACTTGAATCAATACCATATTCTTTTGCAAGCAATCTGAACGGATAATAATTATATTTCATTACATCATATACCAAATCAGACATATATTCCATGAAATCAGAGACATTTTGGTCTTTACAATCTGCCAACATTGGTAATGTGTTTACATACATTCCTATTGCATTGTAATTGTTGAATCTGCCACGCCCATTCTCAGCAACATTGAAAAAGACATTGTCACTGCTGGTAAATCTGGATAATGTGTAAGCAAACACGCCGGTGAACAGTACATTTTCACTAACATTATACTTATTTAAGAATGATTTGAATTGGGTTAAATCTAATTCCAAATCCAATAGAATAACATCAGGACCATCACCACCAACACAGTTCAATAATCCACTTACTTCATCCACATCCGCAAGCATTCTATCATAGAAGCTTTTAGCATCAGCATATTCGTCTGTTTCTTGTATTTGTTGACTGAATGCAGAAACTTTTAAGAATGAATCATCAACTTCTACACTGCCACCATCAAGGATTGTTTGTAAATCTTTTTTAAATACTCCATCAGATAATGCATCAAAGATTATATGATGGAAAACAGAATATAATGAATAACCTTCATCATTTCCAACAACCAAGAACCTGGACAGACTATCGTATAATTCAAATGGTTTTGTTAAAAATTCCATGAGATAATCATCGTTCGCATAGGATTTGAATTCAATAGATGGTTTGACTCCTTTTACCAAATAAGGAACATCATTATCATCACTAACGCACATGCCTAAAATCGGATGAACATCCAATATTACATCCAATGCATTTAATATACTATCCATATCATATTCATTACCTATTTCCATAATACTTGGAATAAGATAGATATCAAATTTATTATTTGCAACTATATCCAAATATACATTCAATTGAGACTCATTTAAAGGACAACCACTTTCCAAAGTGTAAATATCCAAATCCAATGTATCTTCTTTAATGCTTTCAGCAATTGCAAATGGAGTGCGTAAGCTCAAGATATCCGCCGCAGTAATATTATAGTCGCCAAGATATGACAGCACTTTAATTGCAGTTAATGAATCACCACCAAGATGAGTGAAATCATCATAAACACCAATATTGTCCTGATTGAAGACTTCTTCAAATGCATGTACAATTAATTTTTCAGCTTCAGTGGTAGGGGCAACATACTCCACACGTAAACTGTCTACATCAACATCAGGCAATGCACGCTTGTCAACTTTACCGTTTACATTCAATGGAATTTCATCCAATTCAACGACAAATGAAGGAATCATATACTTAGGTTTACGCTCACCAACATAATCAAAGATTTCCTCTTTAAGGTCACCACCATCAAATTCATCAGATACAACAACATAAGCAACCAATTCATTGTTAGTACCATTTTTAACTGTTTGAACAGTCAAATCATCGATATATCCCATTTCGCGTATGGTCTCTTCGATTTCAGATAGTTCCACACGGTTTCCTCTGATTTTAACTTGGTTGTCACGACGGCCAACAACACCCAAAGATCCATCAGACAATACACGTACCATATCACCTGTACGATACATCACACCATAATCTTCACCATCTTCAAATGGATTATTCAAGAATGCATTATTAGTTTCTTTGTCACGGTTCAAGTAACCATCCGCAATCTGATTACCTGCAAGATACAGTTCACCAACAGCACCCACAGGAACATGCCTGAATTCATCATCCAATACATAAGCCTTGATATTGTCAACCAGATGACCAATAGACGATGAATCAATTCTATCTGCTACATCAACAGTTGAAACCTCAACATAAGCTTCTGTAGGACCATAACCATCAACAAAACGACAATCAATCTCTTCATTAAATTCACCTAACTTCTCACCACCAGTGAACAAAACATCCAATGGAATATGATCAACTTGAGAAATTAATAATTTAGCAACTTGTGTGGTAATATCAACATGATTTATGCCCTGTTTGATGAAGTGATTATTCAATGCATCCGTATCAAGTTTTACATCATTTGGAATAACATCCAAACATGCTCCAGCATAAATTGCTGCAAATATCGCTTTATAAGCCGCATCAAAACCAATTGATGAATAAAGACCGAAAACATCGTCGCTAGTCAAACCATAATTTCTAACATAATACGAAGACAGATTAACAAAAGCAGTTCTAGGAACTTTAACACCTTTAGGAAGGCCAGTAGTACCACTAGTGTATAAGATACAACCCAAATCATTATAAACTATCGGCAAGTTAGACAATGTTCCAATATCATCACCCAATATATTTGAGATGTTTAAGATGACTGAATCATTAGTTAACAATTTAGCACGTTCATAAGTTCCATCACTGGCAATGACAACCTTAGAATTAGTATCCTCTAAAATGAATCGTATACGATCATCAGGGTGAGCATCATCTAAAGGAACATAAACCGCACCCGCAGACAAAATACCTAGAACACAGAACATGTAGAGTTCAGAACGTTCAACAAGGAAAGCAACACAATCCTGTTCATCAACATCCATATCCTTTAAAGTTTTAGCCAGTTTATCAGCAATGAATGCTCCTTCAGCATAACTATATACATCATCCTCATATGATACAAGAGCATTATCCGGATTATCTGAAAGATTATTATTGAATGCATCCAAAATATCATCATACACCAAAGCATGTTCAGTTTTATTAATATCATCCAAAATCTCCAAATCATATTTGGAAACATATTCAATATCAGATAGTCTTTCAGCATCCAAAATTTGGGTTAAAATTTCAGAATATGCCTCAA
This sequence comes from Methanobrevibacter sp. YE315, assembly GCF_001548675.1. Lineage (NCBI taxonomy): Archaea > Methanobacteriati > Methanobacteriota > Methanobacteria > Methanobacteriales > Methanobacteriaceae > Methanobrevibacter > Methanobrevibacter sp. YE315. The sequence continues at coordinate 834,385 of NZ_CP010834.1, read as the reverse complement.
CAAAACGAACACCTGTTTCATGAGAATACTTATCCGAATGTTCCAAACTGATAAGATATCCATCATCCAAATCATTAATGACACATGAAAAGTCAGAAACTAAATCACCTACAGGTTCAACGACTAATTCATCTTTAACATGAGATACATCATTTAAATCAAAGTTATATTCAAAACCAACATCATTATTCAAATCAAACTCCTTTGCGATTAATCTGAATGGATAAACACTATTTATCATTGCATTCAAGTTCAAATCAGAGAAATAACTTAAGAAGCTTTCAACTGAGTCATCCTTACAGTCAACCAATAGAGGAATTGTACGAACAAACATTCCCAGAGCATTCTTGTTATACTCCTCATGACGACCATGCTCAGTAAAAGTATAGTAAACCTTATCAGTGCCAACAAAGCGGGAATATGTATATGCAAATATCGAATTCAATAACGCACCTACAGTAATGCCCCTTTCAAAAGTAAATTCTTCAACACGATCACGAATACCTCTAACAGGAAGAGATAAATTCTCCGAAGTACCATCAAAATCATCCAAAATAGTGTTTACTTCATCAATATCTGCAAATAGGTTATTAAAGAATTCATGTGCAGATTCATAAATAGGTTCAAATTTAGATTTAAATGAATCAGTACTATCATATACAAATCCTAAATCAACTTCATCATCCAACTTACCTTCAAGAGCCGCAAGCAAGTCTTCAACTATTATTGAATCAGTAGTTGCATCCCCAATAATATGATGAACATTGTAAAATATGACCTTTTCACAATCATTAATATAGAAATAAGAAAGACACTCACCAAAATTAAATGCTTTAATTAGACTTCCATAATCATCAGTAAAAATCTCCTCAATTTCAGGGACACCATCACAAACAATAAGAGGGAAACCATCTCCATTTACAATACGTCCTTTTAAAATAGGATGTTTATCAATTAAAGCCCTGATAGCATTTTTCATATCTTCAACAGTACAGTCTGAACTGCATTCAACAAGACCTGGTGAGGCATAAGCTATACCTTTATCGTTGACTTTTTCATCCAAATAAATACCTAATTGGGATTCAGATAAGCAGCAGACAATACCGTCTTCAATTCCATAACCGCCAATAAATTCTAATTCACATTTAATATTGCTTATAAACTCATTTAATGCGTTATCAATATATGTGCCTTCTGCACAATTACCAGATACAATATAATCATCATTTTCACGCCTAATATTCAAATCAATACCATAATAATCATCATCAGAAGACCCCATTTTACTTAAATCATCTAAGGATATCTTAGGAGCATATGATTCAAATAACTCATTTTTGAATTCAAATGCACCGCTTAAAAAGTTGAAAGTTACAGGACAATGCTTAAACTCCAATTCATTAGCAGTATAAATCAATGAAGAGTAATTTAAACCTAATTTTTTAACTTCATTGAATGCTTTCTTAATCTTATAAACATCCTCCATCAAAGAGACATAATCATACTCATTACCAACATCTACAATAACTGGATATTCTGAAGTGAACCATCCAACTGTTCTGTTAACATCAGCCAAAGTCTCTTCACGACCATAAGATTCACGATTGAAAATTATATCCCTATCATAAGTCTTTTTATATGCACGTGCAATGGCCAATGCAAGATATTCCTCTTCAGACAACATCAAAATATTATCAACATCATACACAGCATTTTCAATATTAAAGATGAAAGGTCTAGATTTACCTTTAATATCCAAATCATCCAATTGATTATTAATTTCCATCCAATACTCACGTTCTTCAACAGAAATATCATCCAATAAACCTTTGACATCTTCAACCCAATTTTTATACGGATAAGGCCTTAAAATATCAATTTCATTACCCGAAACCAGATTATTGTATATATGAGTTAAATCATCCAATATAATGCTCCAGCTTACACCGTCAACAATCAAATGATGTAGAACAAAAATAACATAAGACTCACCATCATGTCTCACCAAACTAATATCCATCATCCTATTATTATAAATATCAAGTGAATTAACGGCATTTTCATGAATTTCAGCAATATTCTGATCTAAATCACCATCAACAACAAATTCCCTAATCTCACATACCCGGGTATTCAATGGCAGGACCTCCTGAATAGGAACACCATCTTCAAGACTGTAACTTACCCTCAACATATCATGAAGATTAGATAACTCATCCCACGCACTTTGCAAAATACCAACATCCAAATCAACAAGAGATTTAACAATAAAAGACTGAGTATAATCATTCTTATGGACTTTATCAAAGAAATAACTCTGAATAGGTAATAAATCAACAGGACCTTCAACAGCATCATAAGAAACTTGCACCTTATCCTCAATAATTTGAGCAATAGCATATGGAGTCTTATAATCTAAAATATCCTTAGCAGCACAATTAATACCCTCTTTTTGAAGCAATGAAATAAGCCTTATGGATTTAATTGAATCACCACCAAGACGATTAAAATCATCATACAAACTAACAGTTTCTTGGTCAAATACAAGCTCAAATGCCTCAACAATTATCCTTTCAATCTCATTTGTAGGAGCAACATACTCCACTTGCAATTCTTTAACATCGACTTCAGGCAGCGCATGTTTGTCCACCTTACCATTTACATTCAATGGAATCTCATCCAATTCAATAACAAATGACGGAACCATATATTCAGGCTTACGTTCACCAACATAAGCAGAAATTTCCTTTTTAAGGCCATCACCATCAAATTCATCAGATACAACAACATAAGCAACCAATTCATTGTTAGTACCATTTTTAACTGTTTGAACAGTCAAATCCTCAATGAAGTCCATTTCACGTATAACCGCTTCAATTTCAGATAACTCCACACGATTTCCCCTGATTTTAACCTGACTGTCACGACGACCAACAATACCTAAAGAACCATCTGCCAGAACCCTTACAATATCTCCTGTCCTGTACATCACCCTATAGTCCTCTCCTTCATCAAATGGATTTTCAAGGAAAGCTTTCACTGTTTCTTCATCACGGTTCAAGTATCCGTCTGCTATTTGATTACCTGCCAAATACAATTCACCAACTGCACCAACAGGAACACGTCTGAACTCATCATCCAATACATAAGCCTTGATGTTGTCAAGCAGGAAACCGATAGATGACGAATCGATTCTCTCATCCAGATCAATACTGGTTACATCAACACATGCTTCTGTCGGACCATATGAATCTACGAAACGATATTCCACGTCAATTTCACTTTCACCCATCTTTTCTCCACCAGTGGTTAAAACTTTCAATGAAGTTTCGTCAACTTGGCTTATGAAGAGTTTGGCTACTTGTGTTGATATTTCCGTGTGTGTTACGCCCTGCTTAATGAAGTATTCATTCATTGCGTTCATATCCAGTTTGATATCACCAGGAATTACACTTAAACATGCTCCAGCACAGATTGTTGGGAATATCGCTTTCATTGCCACATCAAATCCAATGGAAGCGAACAATGCATACACATCATCTTCACCAAGACCATATTTTCGGATATAGAACTCTGACAGGTTCAATACAGATTTCCTTGTAATTTTAACACCTTTAGGAACTCCAGTAGTACCACTAGTATATAAAATACAAGCCAAATCACCATAGCAAACAGGCAAAGCATCCAAAGTGCCTATGTCTTCTTTCATCATATCGGAAATATTTAAAAGAACAACATCATCACTAATCAGCATTCTGGCACGTTCATAAGTTTCATCACTTACAATCAGAACTTTAGCAGCAGTATCCTCCAATATGAACTGTATACGATCATCTGGATGAGCATCATCTAAAGGAACATAAACCGCACCCGCAGACAAAATACCTAGAACACAGAACATGTAGAGTTCAGAACGTTCAACAAGGAAAGCAACACAATCCTGTTCACCAACATCCATATCCTTTAAAGTTTTAGCCAGTTTATCAGCAATGAATGCTCCTTCACCATAACTATATACATCATCCTCATATGATACAAGAGCATTATCCGGATTATCTGAAAGATTGTCATTGAATGCATCCAAAATATCATCATATTTCAAAGCATGTTCTGTTTGATTATATGTATCTAAAAGTTCCAAATCGTAATCTGAAACATAATTGATTTCACTTAACTTATCAACACAGATTATTTGTGACAGTATAGATTTATAAGATTCCGCAAACCTATTCATCACATCTTCAGAATACCTAGCTGAATATTGAAGACATATCGAATAAGACTCGCCTTTTTGAATAATATCAATACCTAAATCACTAATTAACTCATCTATTTTTTCAGATCCGCTATCCTCATGCATAGATTCAAATTCACTGTAGTTTGTATCATCACTTTCTATCCATTCCGGTATGAATTGGAATAATATGCTTGAATCAATACCATATTCTTTTGCAAGCAATCTGAATGGATAATAATTATATTTCATTACATCGTATACCAAATCAGACATATATTCCATGAAATCAGAAACATTCCAGTCTTTACAGTCAACTAGCATAGGCAATGTGTTTACATACATACCGATTGCATTGTAATTGTTGAATCTGCCACGCCCATTCTCGATAACATTGAAAGACACCCTGTCACTGCCTGTAAATCTGGATAATGTGTAAGCAAACACACCGGTGAACAGTACATTTTCACTAACTTTGCATTTTCTTAAGAATGACTTGAACTGAGTTAAATCCAATTCCAAATTCAACTGAATAATGCCCAAACCATCACCATCAGCACAATCCAATAGTCCACTTACTTCATCTACATCCGCAAGCATTCTATCATAGAAGCTTTTAGCATCAGAATATTCATCTGTTTCCTGTATTTGTTGACTGAATGCAGAAACTTTCAAGAAGGAATCATCAATATCAACACTGCCACCATCAAGGATTGTTTGTAAATCTTTTTTAAATACTCCATCAGATAATGCATCAAAGATTATATGATGGAAAACAGAATATAACGAATAACCCTCATCATTTCCAACAACCAGGAACCTAGACAAACTATCGTACAAATCAAATGGTTTAATTAAAAATTCTATAATATAATCATCATCCACATCAGATTTAAATTCAATAGACGGTTTTGGTCCTTTTACCAAATAAGGAATTTCATTATCATCACTTATGCATGTACTTAAAATTGGATGAACATCCAATATTACATCCAATGCATTTAATATACTATCCATATCATATTCATTACCTATTTCCATAATACTTGGAATAAGATAGATATCAAATTTATTATTTGCAACTATATCAAGGTATACATTCAATTGAGGCTCATTTAAAGGACAACCATTTTCTAAAGTGTAAATATCCAAATCCAATGTATCTTCTTTAATGCTTTCAGCAATTGCAAATGGAGTTCGTAAGCTCAAGATGTCCGTCGCAGTAACATTATAGTCGCCAAGATAAGACAGCACTTTAATTGCAGTTAATGAATCACCACCAAGATTAACAAAATCATCATAAACACCAATCTTATCTTGATTAAAGACTTCTTCAAATGCATGTACAATTAATTTTTCAGCTTCAGTGGTAGGAGCAACATACTCCACACGTAAACTATCCATATCAACATCAGGCAATGCACGCTTGTCAACTTTACCATTTACATTCAATGGAATCTCATCCAATTCAATAACAAATGAAGGAATCATATACTTAGGTTTACGCTCATCAACATAATTAGAGATGTCCTGTTTTAGGTCATCACCATCAAATTCATCAGATACAACCACATAAGCAACCAGTTCATTGTTTGTACCGTTTTTAATTGTTTGAACAGTCAAATCATCAATGTAATCTATTTCACGTATAACAGCTTCGATTTCAGATAATTCCACACGATTTCCCCTGATTTTAACCTGACTGTCACGACGGCCAACAATGCCCAGAGACCCATCAGACAATACACGTACCATATCACCAGTACGATACATCACACCATAATCTTCACCATCTTCAAATGGATTTTCAAGGAAAGCTTTTGTTGTTTCTTCATCACGGTTCAGGTATCCATCTGCTATTTGATTACCTGCCAAGTACAATTCACCAACTGCACCAACAGGAACACGTCTAAAATCATTATCCAATACATAAGCCTTGATGTTGTCAAGCAGGAACCCGATAGATGATGAATCAATTCTCTCATCTGAATCAATACTGGTAACATCAACACATGCCTCTGTCGGACCATATGAATCTACAAAACGATAATCAACATTTATTTCACTTTCGCCAAGTTTTTCACCACCAGTTGTTAAAACTTTCAATGAAGTTTCATCAACCTGACTTATAAATAGTTTGGCCACTTGTGTAGATATTTCCGTGTGTGTTACACCATATTTCATGAAGTAATCATTCATTGAAGCCATATCCAATTTGATTGCATCAGGAATAACGGTTAAACATGCACCAGAACATATTGTTGGGAAAATAGCCTTCATTGCCACATCAAAACCAATAGAAGCAAATAGAGCATAAATATCATTTTCACTTAAGCCGTATTTTCTGATATAAAATTCAGATAAGTTAAGAACAGATTTTCTAGTGATTTTAACACCTTTTGGAATACCTGTTGTACCACTTGTGTATAAGATACAAGCCAAATCACCATAAACAACAGGTAATTCATCTAAAGTTCCAACATCTTCTTTCATTATATCAGAAATATTTAAAAGGATTGCATCATCAGTTAATGATTCAGCACGCTCATAAGTATTATCATCAACGATAAGAACACTAGCCCGAGTATCTTCCAATATGAACTGTATACGGTCATCTGGATGTTTATCATCTAATGGAACATAAATAGCACCCATAGACATCACACCTAAAACACAGAACATGTACAATTCAGAACGTTCAACAAGGAAAGCAACCTTATCCTGAGATTCAACACCAAGATTCCTTAATGTATCAGTAAGTTTGTTTGCTATAAATGCTCCTTCAGAATAAGTGTAAGACACATCAAAATAAGACACAAGAGCATTGTCTGGGTTTTTGTTGAGATTTTCATTAAATGCATCTAAAATATCCTCATGCACCAAAGAATGTTCAGTTTGATTAATAGAATCTAAAATCTCCAAATCAGACACGGAAACATAATTTATATCTGATAATTTTTCCACATCCACTATTTGTGTTAATATTTCGGCATATGCTTCAACAAAACGAACGCCAGTTTCATGTGAATATCTGTTGGAATGTTCTAAATTAACAAGATATCCATCATCCAAATCATTTACGATGCATGAAATATCAGATACCAAATCAGGCACAGATCCAACGATTAATTCATTTTCTACATGAGATACATCATTTAAGTCAAAGTTATATTCGAAACTGACATCATTGTTTAAATCATATTCACTAGCAAGCAATCTGAATGGATAAACACTGTTTATCATTGAATTTAAGTTCAACTCAGAGAAGTAACTTAAGAAGTTTTCAACTGAGTCATCCTTACAGTCAACCAATAGAGGAATTGTACGGACATACATTCCTAAAGATTCCTTATTGTATTCTTCATGACGACCGTGTTCAGTGAAAGTGTAGTAAACCTTATCAGTGCCAACAAAGCGGGAATATGTGTATGCAAATATCGAATTCAATAATGCTCCTACAGTGATGCCCTTTTCGAGCGCAAATTCTTCAACACGATCACGAATACCTCTAACAGGAAGAGATAAATTCTCCGAAGTACCATCAAAATCATCCAAAATAGTGTTTACTTCATCAATGTCTGCAAATAGGTTATTAAAGAATTCATGTGCAGATTCATAAATAGGTTCAAATTTAGATTTAAATGAATCCGTACTGTCATATACAAATCCTAAATCAATTTCATCATCTAAACTGCCATCCAATGCCGCAAGTATGTCCTGCCTGATTATTGAATCACTGGTTGCATCACTTATCACATGGTGCATATTATAGAATATGACTTTTTCATATGCATTAATATAGAAACAGCAAAGAGATTCAGTCAAATTGAATGGTCTGATAAGATTTTCATAATTATTATGGTCAATTTCTTCAATTACAGGATTACTGTCACAGACAATAAGAGGCAAGTTACTATCATCAACAATACGTCCTTTTAAAACAGGATGTTTATCAATTAAAGCCCCGATAGCATTTTTCATATCTTCAACAGTACAGTCTGAACTGCATTCAACAAAGCCCGGTGAGGCATAAGCTATACCTTTATCGTTGACTTTTTCATCCAAATAAATACCTAATTGGGATTCAGATAAGCAGCAGACAATACCGTCTTCAATTCCATAACCGCCAATAAATTCTAATTCACATTTAATATTGCTTATAAACTCATTTAATGCGTTATCAATATATGTGCCTTCTGCACAATTACCAGATACAATATAATCATCATTTTCACGCCTAATATTCAAATCAATACCATAATAATCATCATCAGAAGACCCCATTTTACTTAAATCATCTAAGGATATCTTAGAAATATATGATTCAAATAACTCATTTTTGAATTCAAATGCACCGCTTAAAAAGTTGAAAGTTACAGGACAATGCTTAAACTCCAATTCATTAGCAGTATAAATCAATGAAGAGTAATTTAAACCTAATTTTTTAACTTCATTGAATGCTTTTTTAATCTTATAAACATCCTCCATCAAAGAGACATAATCATACTCATTACCAACATCTACAATTACCGGATATTCTGAAGTGAACCATCCAACTGTTCTGTTAACATCAGCCAAAGTCTCTTCACGACCATAAGATTCACGATTGAAAATTATATCCCTATCATAAGTCTTTTTATATGCACGTGCAATGGCCAATGCAAGATATTCCTCTTCAGACAACATCAAAATATTATCAACATCATACACAGCATTTTCAATATTAAAGATGAAAGGTTTAGATTTACCTTTAATATCCAAATCATCCAATTGATTATTAATTTCCATCCAATACTCACGTTCTTCAACAGAAATATCATCCAATAAACCTTTGACATCTGCAACCCAATTTTTATATGGATAAGGCCTTAAAATATCAATTTCATTACCCGAAACCAGATTATTGTATATATGAGTTAAATCATCCAATATAATGCTCCAGCTTACACCGTCAACAATCAAATGATGTAGAACAAAAATAACATAAGACTCATCGCCATGTCTCACCAAACTAATATCCATCATCCTATTATTATAAATATCAAGTGAATTAACGGCATTTTCATGAATTTCAGCAATATTCTGATCTAAATCACCATCAACAACAAATTCCCTAATCTCACATACCCGGGTATTCAATGGCAGAATCTCCTGAATAGGAACACCATCTTCAAGACTGTAACTTACCCTCAACATATCATGAAGATTAGATAACTCATCCCACGCACTTTGCAAAATACCAACATCCAAATCAACAAGAGATTTAACAACGAAAAACTGAGTATAATCATTCTTATGGACTTTATCAAAGAAATAACTCTGAATAGGTAATAAATCAACAGGACCTTCAACAGCATCATAAGAAACTTGCACCTTATCCTCAATAATTTGAGCAATAGCATATGGAGTCTTATAATCTAAAATATCCTTAGCAGCACAATTAATACCCTCTTTTTGAAGCAATGAAATAAGCCTTATGGATTTAATTGAATCACCACCAAGACGATTAAAATCATCATACAAACTAACAGTTTCTTGGTCAAATACAAGCTCAAATGCCTCAACAATTATCCTTTCAATCTCATTTGTAGGAGCAACATACTCCACTTGCAATTCTTTAACATCGACTTCAGGCAGCGCATGTTTGTCCACCTTACCATTTACATTCAATGGAATCTCATCCAATTCAACAACAAATGACGGAACCATATATTCAGGCTTACGTTCACCAACATAAGCAGAAATTTCCTCTTTAAGGCCATCACCATCAAATTCATCAGATACAACAACATAAGCAACCAATTCATTGTTAGTACCATTTTTAACTGTTTGAACAGTCAAATCCTCAATGAAGTCCATTTCACGTATAACCGCTTCAATTTCAGATAACTCCACACGATTTCCCCTAATTTTAACCTGACTGTCACGACGACCAACAATACCTAAAGAACCATCAGGCAACAACCTCACCATGTCTCCAGTACGATATAAAGTGCTATAATCTTCATCGTTGTCAAATGGATTGTCAATGAATGCCATGATGTTTTCTTCTTCACGGTTCAAGTAACCGGCAGCAACCTGATAACCAGATACATATAATTCGCCGACAGCACATATAGGAACACGTCTAAATTCATCATCCAATACATAAAACTTAGTATTGTAGTTAATTTGACCGATAGATGATGAATCAATCTTATCGTCGTTATTAATTGATGATATGAATGCAAATGTTTCTGTTGGTCCGAATCCATCTATTAAAAGGTAATCTTCAGGGCTTTCAAAGTCTCCCAGTTTTTCACCACCAACAGTTAAAACCTCCATAGAGGTGTCTTCAACATTTTCCACAAAGAGTTTACCCACCTGAGTCGTAATCATTGCATGAGTTACGCCATGTTCTACGAAATATTCGTTTAATTCCCAGATATTCATCTTGATGTCATCTGGAACGACCGATAGACAAGCCCCAGCATAAAATGTTTGGCAAACAGCCTGTGAACCTGCATCAAAACTGATATTGGCAAACAATCCATAAACATCATCTTTTCCAAAGCCGAACTTGTCAACATAAACTGTAGCTATATTAAGAATGGCTTTTCTTGTAACTTTAACACCTTTAGGAAGGCCTGTAGTACCACTGGTGTACAGAATACATGCAACATCACCATAAACAACAGACAACTTGTCCAAAGTTTTGATGCCTTCATTGAGAATGTCTGAAATATTTAGAAGAGTTACATCTTTTATCAGCGATTTGGCACGTTCATAAGTCTCATCACTAACAAGGACAACCTTAGATTCAGTATCATCCATTATGAATTGTATACGATCATCCGGATGGGCATCATCCAAAGGAACATAAGTAGCACCAACAGACAAAATACCTAAAACACTGAACATGTAGAGCTCTGAGCGTTCCACAAGGAAAGCGACATTATCACCTGTTTTAATGTCATGATCTCTTAAATATTTTGCTATTTTATCAGCAATAAAAGCTCCTTCAGCATAAGTGTAAACGGAATCCTTATAAGAAACAAGATTATTTTCAGGATGATGTGCAAGATTATCATTGAATGCATCTAAAATGTCATCATAATCCAAGGGATGTTCATTATTGTTCAGGGCATCCAAAAGCTCCAAATCAGATTGGGAAATATAATTGATTTCACTTAACTTATCAACACAGATTATTTGTGACAGTATAGATTTATAAGATTCAGCAAACCTATTCATCATATATTTAGAATATTTAGCTGAATATTGAAGACGTATCGAATAAGACTTAGCTTTTTGAATAATATCAATACCTAAATCACTAATTAACTCCTCTATGTTTTCAGAGTCATTATCTTCTCTCATAGATTCAAATTCACTGTAGTCTGCATCATCATTGTTTATCCATTCCGGCAGGAATTGGAATAAAATACTTGAATCAATACCATATTCTTTTGCAAGCAATCTGAATGGATAATAATTATATTTCATTACGTCATATACCAAATCAGACATGTATTCCATGAAATCAGAAACATTCCAGTCTTTACAGTCAACTAGTATAGGCAATGTATTTACATACATTCCTATTGCATTGTAATTGTTGAATCTGCCACGCCCATTCTCAGTTATATTGAAAAATATGTTTTCACTACCGGCAAATCTAGATAACGTATATGCAAACACACCAGTGAACAATACATTTTCACTAACCTCGTATTTATTTAAGAATGATTTAAATAATGTAAAATCCAATTCTAAATCCAATTGAACAACATCAGGACCATCACCATCAACACTGTCCAATAGACCGCTTACTTCATCCACATCCGCCAACATTGTATCATAGAAAACATTCGCATCAGAATATTCATCAGTATCCATTATTTGTTGACTGAAAGCAGAAACTTTCAGGAATGAATCATCAACTTCCACAATACCTCCATCAAGGATTGTTTGTAAATCCTCTTTAAATACTCCGCCAGACCTAGCATCAAAGATTATATGGTGGAAAATAGCAAACAATTTATATTCATCTTCTGATTCAACAATTAAAAACCTAGCCAAATTATCATATAAATCAAATGGTTTTGTTAAGAATTCTTTAATAATATCCTCATCAGCATCATGTTCAACAACAATTGACGGTTTAGACCCTTTAACTAAGTAAGGAACTTCATAATCATCACTAACACACATACCCAAAATCGGATGAACATCCAACATAACATCCAATGCATTTAATATGTCCCCCACATCATATTCTTTACTTATTTCCATAATGCTTGGAATCATATAGATATCAAATTTATTATTTGCAATTATATCCAAGTATACATTCAATTGAGGCTCATTTAAAGGACATCCCTCTTCTAAAGTGTAAATATCCAAATCCAATGTATTTTCTTTAATGTTTTCACCAATTGCAAATGGAGTGCGCAAACTCAAAATGTCAGCCGCAGTAACATTATAGTCACCAAGATAAGACCTCACTTTAATTGCAGTTAATGAATCACCACCAAGACGAGTGAAATCATCATAAACACCAATATTGTCCTGATTGAAGACTTCTTCAAATGCATGTACAATTAATTTTTCAGCTTCAGTGGTAGGAGCAACATACTCCACACGTAAACTGTCTACATCAACATCAGGCAATGCACGCTTGTCAACTTTACCGTTTACATTCAATGGAATCTCATCCAATTCAACGACAAATGAAGGAATCATATACTTAGGTTTACGCTCATCAACATAATTAGAGATGTCTTCTTTTAAATCATCACCATCAAATTCATCAGATACAACCACATAAGCAACCAATTCATTATTTGTACCGTTTTTAATTGTTTGAACAGTCAAATCATCAATGTAATCTATTTCACGTATAACAGCTTCGATTTCAGATAATTCCACACGATTTCCCCTAATTTTGACCTGACTGTCACGACGACCAACAATACCTAAAGAACCATCCGGCAATAACCTTACCAAATCCCCTGTACGATACAGAGTTTTATACTCTTCTTCATCACTGAATGGGTTTTCAATAAATGCTTTGGCATTTTCCTCATCACGGTTCAAGTAACCAGCAGCAACCTGATAACCGGCAAGGTACAATTCACCAATAGCACCCACAGGAATACGGCGCTGCTGATTATCCAAAATATAAGCTTTAGTGTTAAGACTTAACATACCAACTGAAGACCCATCAAGCTTATCGTTATTGTTTATAGATGATACGAATGCAAATGCTTCAGTCGGACCATACGCATCAACTAATTGATAGTGATTAGGACTTTTGAATTCACCCAATTTTTCACCTGCAACAAGCAGGACATCTAATGATGTCTCATCAACACTTTGCATGAAATATTTACCAACCTGAGTAGTAATAAAAGCATGAGAAACATTCTGATTCATAAAATACTTATTCAGTTCAAGCATGTCTAAGCGAATGTCTTCTGGAATGACTGATAAGCAGGCTCCGACATATATTACTGCTGAAATGACAAAGCTACTTACGTCAAAACCGATTGCAGAAAACAAACCATAAACATCATCACTAAAAAGACCATAAATATCCCGATAATATTGTGAAATGTTGAGAATTGACTTACGGGTGATTTTTACACCTTTAGGAAAACCGGTAGTACCGCTGGTGTATAAGATACAAGCCAAATCATTATAAGCTATCGGCAAGCTATGTAATGTTCCAATATCATCACCCAATATATCTGAGATGTTTAAGATGACTGAATCATTAGTTAACAATTTAGCACGTTCATAAGTTCCATCACTGGCAATGACAACCTTGGAACTAGTATCCTCTAAAATGAATCGTATACGTTCATCAGGATGCAAATCATCTAAAGGAACATAAACTGCACCCGCAGACAAAATTCCTAAAACACTGAACATATATAACTCTGAACGTTCCACAAGGAATGCGACACAATCTTGATTTTCAACACCCAAATCCTTTAATGTATTGGCCAGCTTATCAGCAATAAACGCACCTTCAGCATAAGTATAAACATTCTCATTATATGATACCAGATTGCTATCCGGATATTTAGCAAGATTGTCATTGAATGCATCCAGAAGATCTTCATAATCTAAAGCATGCTCTGTTTGATTATATGTATCTAAAAGTTCCAAATCAGATTTTGAAACATAATTAATTTCACTTAACTTATCAACACAGATTATTTGTGATAGAATAGCTTTATAAGATTCAGCAAATCTATTCATCACATCTCCGGAATATTTATCCGAATATTGAAGACATATCGAATAAGACCTGCCTTTTTGAATAATATCAATACTTAAATCACTAATTAACTCATCTATATTTTCAGATTCATTATCTTCTTCCATAGATTCAAATTCACTGTAGTCTGCATCATTATCCCTTATCCATTCCGGCATGAATTGGAATAAAATGCTTGAATCAATACCATATTCTTTTGCAAGCAATCTGAATGGATAATAGTTGTATTTCATTACATCATATACTAAATCAGACATATATTCCATGAAATCAGAGACATTTTGGTCTTTACAATCAACTATCATCGGCAATGTATTTACGTACATTCCTATTGCATTGTAATTGTTGAATCTGCCACGCCCATTCTCAGTTATATTGAAAAATACGTTTTCACTACCGACAAATCTGGATAACGTATATGCAAACACACCTGTAAATAATATATTTTCACTAACCTCATATTTACTTAAGAATGATTTGAATTGGGTTAAATCTAATTCCAAATCCAATTGAACAACATCAGGACCATCACCACCAACACTGTCCAATAATCCACCTACTTCATCCACATCCGCCAACATTGCATCATAGAAAACACTCGCATCAGAATATTCATCAGTATCCTGTATTTGTTGACTAAAAGCAGAAACTTTTAAGAATGAATCATCAACTTCTACACTGCCACCATCAAGTATTGTTTGTAAATCCTGTTTAAATACACCATCAGATAATGCATCAAAGATTATATGATGGAAAACAGCAAATAATGAATAACCCTCATCTTCTTCAACAAGCAAGAATCTGGACAAACTTTCATACAAATTAAATGGTTTTGTTAAAAATTTAATGATATAATCATCAGCAGCATATGATTTAAATTCAATAGATGGTCGGAATCCTTTTATCAAGCAAGGTATCTCATTTTCGTCGCTTATGCATGTACCTAAAATCGGATGAACATCCAACATAACATCCAACGCTTCCAGTATATCTTCAATATCATAATCCTTAGCTATATCCATAATGCTTGGAATAAGATAAATATTAAATTTGTTATTTGCAATTATATCCAAGTATACATTCAGTTGAGGTTCATTTAAAGGACATCCCTCTTCTAAAGTGTAAATATCCAAATCCAATGTATTTTCTTTAATGCTTTTGGCAATTGCAAATGGAGTGCGCAGACTCAAAATGTCTGCTGCAGTAACATTATAGTCGCCAAGATATGACAGCACTTTAATTGCAGTTAATGAATCACCACCAAGACGAGTGAAATCATCATAAACACCAATATTGTCCTGATTGAAGACTTCTTCAAATGCATGTACAATTAATTTTTCAGCCTCAGTGGTAGGAGCAACATACTCCACACGTAAACTACTCATATCAACATCAGGCAATGCACGCTTGTCAACTTTACCGTTTACATTCAATGGAATCTCATCCAATTCAATAACAAATGACGGGACCATATATTCAGGCTTACGTTCATTGACATAATCAGATATATTCTCTTTAAGCACATCACTGTCAAATTCCTTTGATACAACAACATAAGCTACAATTTCATTGTTGGTGCCTAATTTAATTGTTTGAACAGTTACATCTTCCACATAATCTATTTCACGTATTACTGCTTCGATTTCAGATAGTTCCACACGGTTTCCTCTGATTTTAACTTGACTGTCACGACGACCAACGATAGCCAGTGTTCTATCCGGCAACAACCTCACCATGTCTCCAGTACGATATAAAGTGCTATAATCTTCATCGTTGTCAAATGGATTGTCAATGAATGCATTGATGTTTTCTTCTTCACGGTTCAAGTAACCGGCAGCAACCTGATAACCAGATATGTACAATTCACCGACAGCACCTGCCGGCACGCGCCTAAACTCATTATCCAAGACATAAAACTTAGCATTATAGTTAATATCACCAATGGATGATGAATCAATCTTATCGTTGTTGTTGATTGATGATATGAATGCGAATGTTTCTGTTGGTCCGAATCCATCAATTAAAAGATAATCTTCTGGACTTTCAAAGTCACCTAACTTTTCCCCACCAACCATTAAAACATCTAAAGAAGTGTCTTCAATACCATCCATAAATAGTTTTCCTACTTGTGTGGTAAGCATTGAATGAGTTACACCATGTTCTACGAAATATTTATTTAATTCTTGGACATTTAGCTTAATTTCATCTGGAACGATTGATAAACATGCCCCTGCATAAATTGTTTGGCAAATACCCCATGAACCAGCATCAAAACTGATATTGGCAAACAAACCATAAACATCATCACTATCAAAGTCAAACTTATCAACATAAACGGCAGCAATATTAAGAATTGATTTTCTTGTAACTTTAACACCTTTAGGAAGACCTGTAGTACCACTGGTGTAGAGCATACAAGCCACATCACCATAAACAACAGGCAATTCATCTAAATTTCCAATACCTTCTTTAAGAATATCTGAAATATTTAAAAGGATTGCATCTTTTGCCAGTGATTTAGCACGTTCATATGTATCATCACTAACAATAACAACCTTAGATTCAGTATCATCCAATATAAATTGTATACGTTCATCAGGATGAGCATCATCCAAAGGAACATAAGTAGCACCAACAGATAAAATACCTAAAACACTGAACATGTACAGCTCGGAACGTTCAACAAGGAAAGAGACATTATCACCTGTTTTAATGTCATAATCCCTTAAATATTTTGCTATTTTATCAGCGATAAATGTTCCTTCAGAATAAGTGTAAACGGAATCCTTATAAGAGACAAGATTATTTTCAGGATGATGAGCAAGATTATCATTGAATGCATCTAAAATATCGTCATAATCCAATAGATGCTCATTATGGTTCAAGGCATCCAAAAGCTCCAGATCAGACCGGGAAACATAATCCATATCAGACAATTTATTATGACTAATCATCTGAGATAGAATCTGATTATATGTTGCCGCAAAGGTTTTGCACATGTCTTTGGAAAATTTAGCTGAGTAGATAATATTCAAAATATAACTTTCATCTATTTTCCTAACATCAACAGTAAAATCATTAACTGAATCATCCAAATACGGAATTAATTCATTTTCAATATCCAAATTATCTGCATTATTGTCAGCATACTCTATCCATTCAGGCAAATATTGGAAAATAATATCAGAATCAATATCATACTGATTTGCCAGCAATCTAAATGGATAATAGTTATGTCTCATCACATCATAAACCAAATCAGACATCTGTTCCATGAAACTAGAAATGTTTTGGTCTTTACAGTCAGCCAAAATAGGTAATGTGTTAACATACATGCCAATAGAGTCAAAATTATCGAATCTGTCACGCCCATTTTCTATTATGTTAAATGAAACCTTATCGCTACCAGTGAATCTGGATAATGTATAAGCAAATACGCTGGTGAAAAAGATATTTTCACTGATGTTGCATTCCTTTAAAAATCCATTAAATGCATCATTATCCATTTCCAACGTAGTCTGAAGGAATCCCTGTTCATCGCCCAATACATCTTCCAATAAGATTCCTGCATCATCACTATCTGTCAATCTGGAAGCATAGAATTCTTCAGCCTCTTTAAATTCTTTTGTATCCTGTATTTGCTGATTAAATGCAGCCACCTTTAAGAATGAAACATCTAATGCAATGGAACCTCCATCAAGGATTGTCTGCAAATCACGTTTGAATATATGTTTGGATGAAGCATCATACACCAAGTGATGGAAAACAGCAAATAATACATACCCATCTTCATTTTCAACAATTAGGAATCTTGATAAACTGTCATACAAATCAAAGGGTTCAGTCAAAAAGTCACGAATAAAATCCTTATCAATGGCATGCAAAAATGAAATTGATGGCTTTCTTCCATTAACCAAGCAAGGAACTTCAAAATCATCGTTTACATGCATTCGTAATATAGGATGGAAATCAAACATGACATTCAATGCTTCCT
This sequence comes from Methanobrevibacter sp. YE315, assembly GCF_001548675.1. Lineage (NCBI taxonomy): Archaea > Methanobacteriati > Methanobacteriota > Methanobacteria > Methanobacteriales > Methanobacteriaceae > Methanobrevibacter > Methanobrevibacter sp. YE315. The sequence goes on along the minus strand of NZ_CP010834.1, from coordinate 815,890 downwards.
CTATATCACTGAGAGAATAATCATTAGAAATATTCATGAAGAAAGGAAGATTATATGCATTTACCTTTTCATTAGCAATAATATCCAGATAAACATTTAATTGAGGCTCATTCAATGGGCAGCCATCCTTTAGAGAATAGATATCCAAATCGAATTCCTTATCATTACGTATACTGGCTGCAATGGCTTGAGGGGTGCGCAACCTTAAAATATCCGCTGTTGAGAAATTATATTCCTCAAGATATGACAATACTTTTATGGCTGTCAGGGAATCTCCTCCAAGACGAACAAAGTCATCAAGAATACCTATATCATCCTGATCAAATATTAGTTTAAATACCCTTACAATACTTTTTTCCACATCGTTTGTTGGAGCAACATATTTTGCACGCAGCTTATCACGATTAACGTCAGGCAATGCACGTTTATCCACTTTACCATTTACATTCAATGGAATTTCATCCAATTTTATTACATATGATGGAACCATAAATGGAGGCTTGCTTTCACCTACATATTCCAGAACATTTTCCCTGAGCTTTTCCTCGTCACAGTTATTATCCGCAACAACATATGCCACCAATTCATAATTGGATTCATGTTTAACTGTCTGAACACTTACGTCAGATACATAATCCAATTGACGGATGATAGATTCAACTTCAGATAATTCTACACGATTCCCTCTGATTTTTACTTGAGTGTCACGGCGTCCGATAATACCCAATGCTCCATCAGGCAAAATTCTTACCATGTCACCTGTACGGAACATAACACCGTAATCTTTGCTGTCATTGAATGGGTTATTTACGAATGCTTTACTGCTTTCTTTTTCCCTATTTAGATATCCGTCTGAAATCTGATAACCAGAAATGCATAACTCCCCAACAGCTCCAACTGGCACACGTCTCAATTCCGCATCCAAGATATACATTTTGGTATTGAAATTCCACATACCAATCGAAGATGAATCGATTTTTTTGGTATTGTATAATGAAGTAATACTTGAAAACACTTCAGTAAGTCCGAATGAATCTACAAAATGATAATCATTAGGATTATCAAATTCCCCTAATTTTTCACCAATTACAGTAATAATTCTTAAAGGAGACTCATCAATAGTTTCCATGTAAAGTTTTCCAACTTGCGTTGTGATTAAGGTATGTGTAACTCCATGTTCTATGAAATAATCATTCAATTTTACCATGTCAAGTTTAATGTCTCCCGGAACAACTGACAAGCAAGCTCCTGAATAAAAACTTATACATATTCCAAGTGAAGCTGTGTTAAAGCCAATTGTAGCAAATAAACCATAGACATCCTCATTAGTCATATTATATTTATGGACATAGGATTCCACACTATTTAAAATTGCTTTTCTTGTAATTTTTACACCTTTAGGAAGGCCAGTGGACCCGCTGGTATAAAGAATACATGCAATATCAGATTTAACAGTGGGTAAGCTAGCTAACTCTTCAATTTCTCCATTGACAATGTCTGAAATGTTAATGATAAATGTATCACCATTTAGGTATTTGACACGATTGTAAGTTTCATCGCTGACAATAACTGTCTTAGCTGAAGTATCATTTAATATGAACTTAATATGTTCATCCGGATGGGCATCATCTAAAGGAACATATCTAGCGCCAGTTGATAAAACACCTAAAATACAGAACATGTACAATTCAGATCTTTCAACTAAAAAAGCAACATTATCGCCTTCACTAACGCCGGCATCCTTTAAGGTGCAGGCAAGTTTATCTGCAATAAATGCTCCCTGACCATAATCATAAACCTTATCTTTATATGATACAAGAGGCCTGCCCAAATCTTTAAACAAATTATAGTTAAATGCTTCAAGAATATCATCAAACATTAGAGGATATTCAGTTTTATTGTAACTGTCTAAAAGTTTTAAATCAGATTCATCAATATAATTGATATCTGATAGCATCTCTTCGGTAACGATGCCCTCCAATATTAATTTGAATGAATTGGCAAAGTGTTTTACAAAATTATCAGAGTATTTTTCAGAGTAGAAAATTCTTATTTCCAATGAATTCTCTTTTGCATAATAGACCACCACTGAAAAATTAGCCCACATGTCCTTTTCCATCATCTCAAATTCTATATCTAGTGTAGACGAAAATATATCCTGCAAAACACCAAATGAAACTGTATTTTCCAGCTGATAGTCAAACACCACGTCCAGATAAGAATACAGGTCAAATTTGCTTACAGTATCAATTATATCACTGGAGTAATTCATGAATGATTCGACACTTTGATTATCGCATTCCATCAGCACTGGAGATGTTTGGAAAAACATTCCTACAGAATCAGACAACCCCAGATGAGCCCTACCATCTGTAATCAAATTAAATAAAACTTTAGAATATCCTGTAAATCTTGATAATGTATATGCAAAGACGCTTGTGAAAAATTGATTGTGGGTTATATTATGATAATCTAAAAATGAAGTCAAACTTTCATCATCAATGCTGAACCGTTCAACATAAGATTTGGAGCTATCTTCAGCAACGGAAAATATCAAATCATTTACCTCATCCCTTTCAGACAATGCGCTATCATAGAACTTTTGAGCGTAATCCCTATATTCAGAATTGTTAATGGTTTCTTCAAATGATATTTCTCTTAAAAATCCAGTATCCACCAATTCAGTATTTTCTCCATTTAAGATTTTCAATAAACTGTTTATTGCTGTATTGAATGAGGTTGCATCGAAAATCAAACTGTGAAAATCCATACATAAAAATACATCATTTTTATTTTCTACAATTAAAAAACGGGACAGATAATTATTCAGTTCAAAAGGCTGGACAAAGGTTTCAATGTCTTCAGCTGAACCGACCACTACCGGAGGTTTAGCATCAAAACCCATTAGGCATTCTTCTATGATACGTGAAGTTAAAACTGGATGTAATTTAAGTAATTTGCTTATGGCTTTTTTTATTTTTGCTATAGGGTATGAATTTCCAAGTCCTAATTTGAGTGGGTTATTATATCTGGTGCCGGTGCCATTTTGAGAATCCCTATAAATAGTCATTTGAGAGTCTGTTAATTCATATAACCCATTAAAATCATACTTTTCCCCAATTGATAAAAATTCCAAATCGCCACAACGCTGGTTGATGCCTTCCAAAACATTATCGGTCAAATGCTTTATGTTTTCTATCAGATATCTAATGTAAATATCCGAAAATACCTCATAATTGTATATGATATCAATTGAATCTTTGTATACATTGAATGTTAGGGCGGATCCGTCTCCATTTCTAACATCAATATCATTTAGATTAGTGAAATCGTGAATCGCATAATAAAATGAACTGTCAACATAATCTTCAATACGCACTTTGGTGTGTTCAATGGCTTCTTTATAATCCTTTTGTATTCTGTTCAGATACTCTTCGAAAGTGTCATTTTTATAGTAATCAATCACCAATAAAGTATTTTTGACATGTGATCCAAAAACAACTTCATCAGCATTAATTGATGATTTCAATAGACATCCTTCAGTTGAATCTGTGCGAGACAGATATAGTGAAAAGATAGCAGTGAAAAAGTCATATCGGGAAATTTTATGATTTTTTAGAAAAGTGAGAATTGAATCGTTTTCAATCGAGAATCCGATGTTTCTATAATTATTAGATTTTATATTGAAATATTTTACATAATTTTCAGCACCAAAAAGTTTATTTTGCCAATAGCTGCTATCATTTTTAAAATCTGGTGAATTTAGATATGCATCATACTCTTCAAAGTAAGGCCCTATGTCTTTTGGAATATGGGATGCTTCAGGGTTGTTGAATATTTCCTTGATGACATTTACTGATGAGTAGTCAAAGATTGAAGAGTGAATATTTGCCAAGATGGTTAATTCATCATTACATCTTAGAACTAAAAATTTATACAGAGGAACATCAATAATGTCGGTGAATGTGAATTTGAAAAAGATATTCATTTGTTTTTCAATTGTCTCATCACTGACTTCCTTGAGTTCGTAAATTTCCCCATCATTTTTTTGACGGTAAAAATTTAAATTTTCATCAAAACGCACATCAAACAAGTCCCCAATATTACTAAAGACTGTATCCAAACTCTTTTTATCCATCAGCTTATGGTTGAAGCTGAATTTTATTTCATAAAATTCCATATTTCATGCCTCGAATTTTCTAATATATTATAATATTATAAAGTAAATTATATATAACTTATTAAATATTCTTCAGAATTTTTAATAAAAATTAAACAAAAACTATTATATAAAGTGTAATAAAATAAACATTGTACAGTTATTTATAAAATAATTATGAAAAAAATATTTAAATAAAAATTTTTGTAATTTATTTCATTATTATGATACTACAACTTAAAAAATAATAAAAAAATAAAAATTTAAACATTAGATTACTACTAAACTAAAAATATGAATCAAAATTTTTTTAAAAATAAACAAAAATATAAAATAAATATATATTTTTAAAAAATAAATAAATTTTAAATATAAATTAACATAATAATTTCAATTATGAACTAATTTATCAAAAATTGATAAAAAAAATATGAAATAAAATCAATTCTATTATATTTATAAACAAAATAATAAAAAGTGTGTAAATTATTGAATAAAAAATAATTTAAATATTACTTAAGAAAATAAATATTATTATGAATTCATTGATTTCACCAATATTGAAAAAATACAAAACAATAATACTTATTCTGCTGCTGTTAATTGTTCAGGCATATTTTACATTAATGCTGCCTGAATATACTGCAGACATTGTAAATGTTGGTGTTGCCAATGCAGACATAAATTATGTCTATGATATTGGAATAAAAATGATTGCAATAACAGTTCTTGCAACAATTACTGCAATACTTGTCTCATTTTTCTCAAGCAGGTTTTCTTCAGGATATGCGAGAGACTTAAGAAAAATGATTTATCCAAAGGCATTGAAATTTTCCAATCATGAACTGAACAATATTTCTAAGTCTTCATTGATTACCAGAATCCTGATGGACGTTTCACAAATCCAGATGTTTGCAGAAGAGCTTTTAACAGTGATTATATTCGCACCAATAATTGGGGTTGGGGGCATTATCAAGTGTTTTGAACTTGGAACAAACTTATACTGGATTGTTCTGATAATATTTATCGTCATTATAATTTTGATGATTCCACTTTTTAAAAAAGTCATGCCATACTTTGGAAAACTGCAAGAAATCACTGATAGAATCAACAGTAACATCAGCGAAATCATAACAGGAATGTCTGCCATTAAAACTTTTGTAAGGCAAGATTATGAAGAAAAGAAATTTGACAAAGTAAATACTGAGTTTAAGGAAAACAACATTAAAGGTTACAGACTCATTCTTCTTTTAGGACCCTTAATGACATTGCATTTATCCATTATGACCATTAGTTTAATTTATTTTGGATCTTTTCATATTGAAACAGGAGATTTATTGGTTGGAGACTTGCTTGCATTTATTCAATATGCAACCCAAATTGTTAGCGCCTTTTTAATGATTGCAACATTTTTTACCGAAATACCTGAAGTAATCGTATCCATAAGGCGCGTGAATGAAATATTCAAAACCGAAGTGAGTATCGTTGACGGTGAAATAGAAACAATCAGTACAGAAAAACCAAGCATTGAATTTAGAAATGTGGATTTCAAATATCCTAATAGTGAAAAAAACACTTTAACAAACATCAATTTCAAATTGGAGCCAAGTAAAACCGTAGCCATTATCGGAGGAATCGGATGCGGAAAATCAACAATACTCAATATGATACCTCGCCTTCAGAATCCAACTGCCGGAGAAATATTGTTAAATGGAGAAAATATCAAGAATTATAAGTTAACTGCTCTGCGGGAAAGCATAAGTTTGACACCGCAAAAAGCCCAGCTATTCGAAGGAACCATCAAATCCAATATGCTCCTCGTTGATGAAAATGCAAGCGACCATGACATTAACGAAGCATTAAAAAAGGCCAATGTGAATTTCATCAATGGTTTGGATGATGAAGTAGTACAGGGAGGATCTAATTTTTCAGGCGGGCAAAAACAACGTTTATCCATAGCAAGATCAATTTTAAAGAAATGCAATTTTTATTTATTTGATGACTGTTTTTCAGCACTTGACATGAACACTGAAACAATAATAAAAAACAACTTGAAAGACTTGAATGATGCATCAATTCTAATTGTATCCCAAAGGATTTCGACAATTAAGGATGCTGATGAGATAATTGTCTTAAATGATGGGGAAATCATTGATAGTGGAACTCATGACGAATTAATTGAAAGTTGTGACATTTATCGTGAAATTGTAAACAGTCAAGTCGATACATTGAGGGATGCGATATAATGACTTCCGATGGAGAAAAAATGGGAATTAAAAAAATTATAAAAAATGTTTTGCAATTAATGAATGAGTATAAACTTACATTCACTTTTGCAGGCGTTTGTGCAATAATAACAGTCATATGTACCGTCATTACTCCCATATTTTTAGGAGACGCAATAGATATTCTCACTGAAGGAGCCCTCAATATTGTTAACCATACTGGAACACTTGATTTTGCTAGATTATGTTACATATTACTCATTATTGGAACACTATATTTCATCGGCAATGTATTTACATACCTTAAAACATATTATTTGGCGAAAACGACTTCCAAAATTGTTTACACATTAAGACAAAGAATGACAAATAAAGTAATGGGAATGCCGATGAATTCTGTTGATGAAAATCAAAGAGGTGATGTTTTAGCAAGAATGACAAATGATATTGACGCTCTGGAAACTGGTCTTATATCATCATTTTTTGAAATAACAACTGCCATAATTACAGTCATAGGTACCCTCATAATGATGCTTATCACTAATGTTTGGTTGACATTGGCCGTTGTTTGCATATCCCTCCTGTCAATATTTTTCATTGGAATCGTCGTGAAATTCTCTCAAAAATATTTCGATAAACAGTTATCCATCCAAGGAAGTACCGCAGGCCAAATTGAAGAAATATTTTCCAGCCAGGAATTAATAAGAACACTTAACTATGAAGACCGCGCAGTCGATGATTTTAATGAAAAGATTGATGAATGGTACGCCCATGAATGGAAATCACAATTCTTTTCAAATCTCAACACCCCGCTTATGAACCTGGATTCCAATCTGGGATATGTTGCAATAGCAGTATTGGGATCAATCTTTGTTCTTCAAGGCACAATGTCAATTGGAAGAATTTTATCATTTTTTGAATTCTTAAATAATTTTACAGAACCTATAGAAAACATAACCTCAATAATACCTCTACTTCAGGCAGGAACAGCCTCTGCTGAAAGGATATTCGAGTTTTTAGATATGGAAGAAGAAGAAAATCCCTCCAAAAAGGAATTTAAATCATTTAATAATAAAATAACCTTCGATAACATCAGTTTCGGTTATACTGAAAATGAAAAGATTATTGACAACTTTTCATTAACCGTCAAAAAAGGTGAAAAAGTAGCCATTATCGGTGAAACAGGATCCGGTAAAACAACCCTCATTAAGCTACTTACAAGATTATACGATGTCGATTCGGGAGAGATAAAAATTGACGGAGTAAACATCAACGAATATGACAAACATTCTCTTAGGTCATTTATTGGAATGGTTTTACAGGAAATCTGGCTGTTTTCAGATACGATTGAAGAAAACATCAGATACGGCAATCTGGATGCAACAGAGGATGAAATAATTGAAGCTGCAAAGAAGGCGAATGCAGACAGTTTCATAAGACAACTTCCAGAAGGTTATAAAACCATCCTAAATGAAGATGGGGATAACCTATCACAAGGTCAAAAACAACTCCTGACAATAGCTAGAGCAATTATCTCCAATAAGGAAATCTTAATTCTAGACGAAGCAACATCCAATGTAGATACAAGAACAGAACTATTGATTCAAGAGGCTTTAGACAAGTTGATGGAAAATAAAACCAGTTTTGTTGTAGCTCATAGACTGTCAACCGTTAAAAATGCCGATAAAATCATTGTGCTTGGAAAAGGAAGGGTAATTGAGCAAGGAAACCATGATGAGCTTTTAGCCAAAAAAGGATACTACTACAATACACTGAAAACTCAAGAGAATAACTAATAATATATTTCAATAATTAATGGAGGACTAATAATGATTGATGATTCCAAATTAGGTTATAGGAAATATGTTCTAGAAGAATTTGAATTTGAAAGCGGATATGTCCTTCGGGATGTTGAAGTGGAATATACCACTCGCGGAACTCCAAAATATGACAGCGAAGGCAACATTACCAATGCAATCATCTATTGTCATAGGTTTAATGGAAATTGCCTATCCATCGAAGATTTGCATCAATTGATTGGTCCGGAAAGCGAGTTATCTGATTTTAACTTTTTTTATATATCCATTACATCTTTAGGCTATCAGGAATCATGTTCACCATCTACAACCAATTTAAAATTTGATTTCCCAGAATATTCCATTAGAGATCGTGTAAACTTCAAAAGAAAGTTTTTAGACGAAGTATTCAATATGACTAGAGTCCTTGGTATTCTGGGGGTTGGAATTGGTGGTTATGAAGCCTATACATGGGCATGCGAATATCCTGATGAACTTGAATTTCTAATTATAGGCAGCAGTTCTTTTAAGACAGATGGCTATCGCTACATTACTTCCAAAGCCCTGGATAATATGATTTATGTCTCAGATGCTTATTGGAGTACTGTTTATAGTGAAGATTTATCTAAGATGATGTTTTCAATCAATTCATTAATTTATTCCCAGTACTTTCCAAAAAGAGCATTTCAAAAGTTTACCCGAGATGAACTTGACATATTTATGGATAAATTTATTGATGAGGGTTCTTCTGAAGACATCTATGATTTTAAATATAGGAATAATGCTCTTTTAGATTACGATGTGGAAGATAAATTATCCAATATCAAAGCAAAAACATTGATTGTCGGTTCTTCCGAAGAAGTTTATTATTCTCCCGAATTTGATTTATGGCCTCTTAAAGACAAAATAGAAAATGTAGAAATCCGTCTTTTTGAAGCTGAAAATTTCGTTTACAAATATGATTTTTCAATGTTTGTAACACTATTTAGAGAATTTTTAGAAGAGTTTAGAAAATAGATTGAACCTCCCTATGATTAGAAAATGCGCAAAAAGAGCAACAAATCATTTTATTGACCGCCTGTGAATTCTACAGTTATTTCATGTTTTCCAATCCAGAAATGAAAAAAAATATCTAATTAACCTTAATAAAAAAATAAAAAAAATGAAGAAAAACTTGCGAATAATAAACTATAAGATTTAAATTAAATCAATATAATTTAATCGTATTAATATTAATATCCACCAGTTTATTCTTGTTTTTCCAATTTCATAAATCCTTTAATGATTTCTTCAATGCCTTTTCCTTCTGAAGCAGCTTCAAATACATCTTTGATTACATCTAAAAGATTGTGTTTATTCTTAACAGAAGATCCACTAGTTTCTGATTTGCCAATAGCTAAAGCAATATCTTCTGCTTTTACTGTTTGCCTTTTTGCATATTTTGCATATTCAATTGCCTTTTTAGCGATTGCTTCTGCGTCATCTTCTAAGAATTCAACTAATGTGTCTACTGCATCAGCACTTACTCTTTCAGCACCTTCTTCTTTGATAATCCTTTTTACAGGAGCTTTAGGAATTGCCATAATTTTCACCTCCGTTATAATCGTATGATATTATTATATTATAATTTAATATTAAAGCTTTTTCATATTTAACTTAAAATTACTAAATTTCATATAAGAAAATACACAAATTATAAGCATCAATTCAATTTTTACATAACCCTTTATAAATGAAACCGAACGCTCAAAAAAATATCCGATAAATCAGCTTTTGCTGTCTATCGATATATATAATAAACTGTCATGGCCTACACATAATCCATTGAATTATATAATAATTATTAGGGTTACCCATACCTTAAAGAAATAATTTTTAGAGGGAAATATCCATAGTTTAATTTAAATACAAACATTCAAAAACCAACAGGATAATGTGATTAAAACTAACTTATTATATTATTTGGCTCTTTTGGAAAAATTTAATTATTGCCGGATATATTAACATGACAAATAATCCTAATATAAACATTCCCAGGAAATTTACTAGTGGAGTAGTGGATCCAATTAATGGCAAAATAACAGTTGCAATAAATCCAATGCCCACAAACCCACATAAAAATCTAATCATTTTAATTTCAGTTGTTCCTTCATCTGAAAATTTAATGAATCTTCGCTCTATTGGCCATGAAATCAATATTGCTGAAATTAAACCGATATTATAAAAAGCACCTAAAGTCAAAATTGCAGGATCAACAATTAATTTACCTGCAGAATCATAATCCATTGGATATCCTTTTGTTAAAATATAAATAGTTACTATTGCTGCAAGTATTAATCCAATAACTGATATGATTATGTCAAAATTAGGTTTTTCATCTAATCTATCGAATAATTTGGAAAATATTAGCAATACAATAACCGTATATATGAAAGCGCCCAAAACATCCAAAACAGAATGAACACATAAATAAAGTCTACTAAAAAGAACAAGCATCATGCAAACAGCAAAAACAATATTTAAAGCTTTAGAGTATTTTCCCCTTATAATAATTCCGCCGAATAAAGTTGTTACATTTGATGAATGGCCACTTGGAAAAGAATATCCCGTAGCTGAGGGCATGGCATCATTTACAGGATGTATTCTTGAATCCAGTATCCATGGCCGATATATACATGCAATATTTTTAAGAAAGGAAGTAACAATATTAGACCCGCAAAATGCAATAAACAGATATTCTCCTAGTTTTTTATCCAAACACCAGTAAAATAATGCCATTAAAACAATGACGCTTATTGTTTCACCATAATATGAACATGAAACAAAAAACGAATCAAATATTCCGCCTATTGATTGTCTAAAAAATTGTATAAATAATAGTGGGTCTACAATAATATTCATAAGAATCATATAATTCTATATTTGGAGAAATATTTAACTCTTCCCAAAAATAAAAATATTAAACTAATTTACTGAAAATTTATATAATTCACCCCAGACTATAACTAATTAATAATTTTATCTATTTTATCAAAAATACTTCCGCAACGAAATTAGTTCTTAACGATTTAGCAATTAATGATAATTATAGAAAAAACATTCAGTTTAAACTCTAAAAAAAATGTGAGAAAAAACTAATTTAAATTAAGAGAATAAGTTTTAAAATCTTTTTTATCTAATCCGACCATCGTAGTAGAAATTGGAAAAATATACACAATATATAAATAAGTTTTGACTAAAATTTGTTTAAGAAGACTAATTTGAGAAGGGTATGAAATGGCCAATTTTTGTACTAATTGCGGGACTAAATTAAGAAAAGATGATAATTTCTGCACTAATTGCGGAACTAAAATAGATAAATCTGATATAAAACAGAATAATCCTTTATTAAAATCAGCACCCGACAGTATAGAAAAGAATAAAGCTAAAAAAGAACTTAAAAGAGTGGTTGGCGGAAAATTATTATACAATGAAACATTTAGTGAGGAATTACTCAGAAACGGTTTAGATCTTATCCCTACAGGAAAAGCTATCAAAGAGCAAGTTGAAAAAGAAATAGATTCTGGTCAAATTAAAAGCGGAGGCGTAGAATTTAGGGTGAATCAATTAATACAGGAATACAAAATCAAAAAAGAAGAAGAACCTAAAATCACAAAAGTAAAAAAACAAACTAGAATCAAAAAAGTAAAAAAAGAACCTGTAATAGCTAAAGAAAAAGAAATAGAAATGACTCACAGAAACTATTGTGATTTGAATTGTATACATTGCCACGAAGAATTTTTAGATAGTGAAGGATCCATAATTGGTGATTATACTGATGGAGGGATGTTTGACTATTATTGTGATTTAGGACATCAAGTAGCCCATGGAAGATTCTGTAAAGATTATGAATGAATTGTTACAATTGTTAAGTTTTAAATATTTTCAACAACCATTGCTAAACAAAATACGATGAAACTAATTCTAAAAATTATTACAATAATTATAATCTTAAAATTTTTGATTATAAAGTAATCTGCAATATAAATGCATCCACTAAGATTAAAAAAATGGGTTTAGAAAAAAATAATTAGAGATGCAATTGCATATCCATTTAGACAAATCCAAGCAATGTAATCATTACAATAAACTCATCAGTCAATAAATGACAAAGGTATGGAACAAGGATGTTTTTAGTTTTAATGTATCCATAAAACTCGAATATTGATCCAAAGCCCTGTATGAAAAGTGCAAATATGAACATGATAGGATTATATGCATGCAAGGCTGCAAACATTACCATGATTAAAGCAACAGATGAGATTATGGATAATTTACGGTTATTCGAGTATTTGTAAATCACTCTTAAGAAAAATATGAATGGAATGAATTTAACGAATTCCTCACCCATCACTTGAAATATCATACTAAACATTGTAAAAATATTGAATGAATGCGGATCCAGGGTTCCACTACTAACTATTCCAAATTGGGACAATATAAAATCCATAACAATTGAATATATCATATATCCGGCAAAAAGAGCTACTATAAGAACAATATCTCTACGGGAAGGCATTCTAAATACTGCCTCATAATCCCATTTTAAAAAATATAATACTGGAACAATTAACACTATACATCCCAATATTGAAAAATGAATCTTATCAGATATTGCTAAAAAAAAACCAATAAAAAATGCAAAGAATAAAACAATCCAACCCCATTTTGGAATGTATGGATTTTTATTATAAAACGGGATATCATAATCCTTATCTTCAAACTTAAACCAATCTGTTTCTACCATATTCTAAACTATAATTTAAACATATTTATAATTTTTCAAATTATTTTTTATTTATAATATGAAAAACATTTTAAAGAGTATTTCAATAGATTTTGTCTGATATTTCTTTTAAAAAAAAGTAAAAATCTATTCCGTCCTCCAAAAATTTAAATTGTAAAATATTGTTTCAAAGAAATGATTCCATAATTTCATGAGAATGTTTGACGGACAAAGATTTTTTCATTTTCAAATCTAAAAAAAATTAGTTTAAATTCCAAAAAATAATTAAAAAGATTATTCATAATTGAATAATCATATGTTTTGAGCGTTTTCTGGGATTTCACCAAACCAATCAGTTTTCTTACCAACGCAATACACTATAATGTATAGTATAATTAAAAAAACAATTCCTGATACAACATCCAATAATTGCGGAGATGAAGTTGATACTTTTAGTCCAAGCATGACAAATAAACCAACAGCAAAATTATTCACAGAATGCATGGCGGAACTTACTTCAATACCATTTGTTTTCCAGGCAAAAAATCCATAACCAAGACCTGAAACTAATGTTTCAAAGAGGCCAATACTGTTATATCCATGGGCCAGCGTAAATATTATGGCTTGAAGAACCAACGCTAAAAGAGGTATCCTAAACCATGACCCAAATGTTTGCATAATCAATCCACGAAATACATATTCTTCTGCAATAGACTGGAGAGGTACAGAAATCAAAATTACGGCAAGAAATGCTATTGAAAAATGAGATACATCCTTTTGTCCTGAAATAGCGGCCTCTGCACCCATATATATTATGTACAATATTAATGGAATAACCAATGCCTTGAAATAGAGTTTGAAATTCCATCCTCCACGTGAAGATGAATAAGAGGAAAACGGCCTATCCCCAACAACTTTTGATGCAAGATATAATGAAGGGATAAACACAATAACAAACAAATCGGAAAAGAGTATTGCAAGTGGAGAATTTAATGCCTCATATCCTCCTCGGATAGTATCTCTTACAAAATCAGGTCCAACAATTATGTAAAAAACCCCTATTACCACTCCAGTGAGTATAAGAGTTATTATAAAACTTAGTATAAAAACAATTATCGGTTTGTACCACCTATAGTTCTCAAAGGTTCTTGGAAACGTAACATAATCAGCTATCTTATCATTCATTGTCATAATTATAAATTACAAATTACATCATATATACTTTTAGAGGAGGTAGTCAATTTCATATTACCTCTCCAAATATGATTAAAGAATTACAAGTACATGCTAAAAGAACTTTTTTAAGTTAAATGAGACATATCCGATTAAATTAACATGAATATATTTATATTATTTTTAAAAGAAAGATTAATCAGGTGAAGAATTAATGGTTAATCAAACTCAATGGAATTCAAGAATTGCATTTCTTTTGTCAATGATTGGGTCTGCTGTCGGATTAGGCAATATCTGGCGTTATAGCTATGTGGTTTATACTAATGGTGGAGGAACCTTTTTTATACCATATTTAATTGCAATTCTAATTATGGGAATTCCATTTATTGTATTGGAATACGGTATTGGATTCAGACATAAGGATTCATTTTCCAATATTCTAAAGGGCATTAATCCTAAATTGGAGTACATGTCATGGGCATTAGTTTTAATCATGTATTTAGTTTTAATCTATTATCTAGTTATAGTAGGTTGGGATTTGGTATATTTGGGTTCCAGTTTTAATTTCAACTGGGGAAGTGATCCTGCACTTTATTTTGTAAAAAACGTTGGTGGAAGCTCAAATTTATCCAATATGGCAAATTTCATAATTCCAACAACAATTTCCATGTTGATAGTATGGATTTTAGTTTGGTATATTTCCCATAAAGACTTGAATGAAGGAATAGGCACAGCTTCAAAGATCTTAATCCCTATGCTTTTTGGCATAATGGCTTTCATTATCATTTTTGCATTAACGCTTCCAGGTGCAAGCATCGGCATAAAAGCACTATTGAATCCTGATTGGCCTATGCTTCTGGATATAGATATTTGGCTGGCTGCCTTTTCACAAATTATTTTCTCATTAAGTATGGGATCGACCATTTCATTAACATTTGCCAGTTATCTGCCTGAAGGATCAAAATTAACAGATAATGTTTTTATTGTGATTTTTGCAAATTGTGCATTTGAAGTATGTACAGCATTTGGAATATTCTCCATTCTAGGATATATGTCCTATACTTCAGGAACCCCCCTGGTCGAATTGGTAAATGAAGGTACGGGACTGGTATTTGTTGTATTCCCAATGATTTTTAATATTATGGGTCCTATTGGCCGCATAATTGCCCCATTATTATTTATAGCAATATTATTTGCTGGAATAACTTCATCTGTTGCGATATTTGAACCAATGATAAATTCAACAGTCCATAAGCTAAACTGGTCTCGTAGAAAAACAGTAACTATATGGTCAATAGTTGGTTGCATACTCTCATTATTATTCACAACAGGAATTAGCTGTTATCTGGTGGGCATTGTTGACGGTTTAATTACAGACTTCTGCATCCTTCTTTTAATTGCAATCCAATGTATATTATTCACATGGTTCTATGATATTGAAGGACTCATTCCAATATTGAATGAAAATAACAAGGCTAAAGTTGGAAAATCATGGGTGTTTGTCCTTAAATATATATTGCCGATATTTCTGTTCATCATGTGGGGCATTGGAGTATATAATTTACTTTTAAATGCAGATAATTTCGAATTAACTATTTATGGCATAATTACAGTCGTTATTTTAATCGTGAGTTATATTTTTACAAATATCATTGAAGAACGCCATTGAAAAAGTTATCTGCTAACGACAGTAACATTACCCTCATAGGTGCAGCCCTGATACTTTCCATCGCCTGCAAAGGTAAAATCACCGTAATAGTTTTCATTTTTGGCATCGGGCAGGTATTCTGCATGCTCTATCGTGAATTCACCGTTTTCATCAGTTACAACATCTACAAGAGTGCCCATTTCATGGCCGGGCTTGTGGTATGTGATTGTCTTATTTGCAACGCCATAACTGTATGCATCCATCAATACTCCTGAAAAAGAGCCATTCTCGGCAACTTCCGTTTGGTTAATAAGTATAAAAGTTGCTACATTATTGTTGAACTGGAACCAGAATACTCCAAAGCATATTACAAGAGCAACCAATAGAATTATTAAATAATAACTTTGCTTTTCCATATCAATCCCTTGTAAATATATTAGATTTTTTCTAAAATAAACCTTATGACTGAATAAGTATATCTAGCAAGTTTTCTCATTTGAAATAGCTTCACGAACTTTATCAACAGCAATCTGTTTTTTAGCAGGAAACGCAGCAATCTTTATTTTGAGATGGATTGCATCACCCTTATCCAAAATGGTGAATTTTTCATCTAGAGCGTCAGCTTTATCAAATCTTAAAAACCAGTTCCCTTTATCATCAATTTTGCGCTCTAAGTCATCGTTTAATTTGTCCAAATCGACATTTTCCAAAAGTGTATTAAAAAAAGTCTTTGTGTATCGTTTTTTGGAAACAACACCAGATAAAATAATAATCTTATCTTCCAATAATCCTTCGGCTTCTTCTGCTTCGATTTCAGCCTCGGGAAGAATGTTTAAAATAGCTTGAGAAATCTCATCAACACTTTCATTTTCATAAACGAAAGCTCTAAATTTTATATTATGAATCATTTTAATCAAAAAAGGAATTTGAAGAAAAATTAGATTTTTCTTCTTCTAGCTTGTTCTGAGCCTTTTCCTTTAGATTTGATTCCACGTCCTTTGTTACCAGCACTAGTTAAGCCTCTGAGAGCTCTGTTAGTGTGTTTTTTGGAGCAAATCCAATTGATTTTCTTATCGTTAATGATAGAAGGACTGTTTGGATCAACTAAAATTACTTCATAATATTTATGTTTTCCAGTAGACCATACCCAGTAGGAGTTCAATACTTCTAAGTTAGGGTATTTTTTAGCTACACGTTCTTCAGCAATTCTTTGAATGGATTTTGCTTGGGTAATTTTGTTTACACCCATTCTTTTAGGTTTACGACCATTGAAACGACGAGTTTTTCTTCTTCCACCACGTCTTACTCTGGTTCTTACTAAAACGAAACCTTTTTTAGCTCTGTAACCTAAACTTCTAGCTCTGTCGAGTCTAGTTGGTCTTTCAATTCTTTGAACTGCTTTTTGTCTTTTCCATTTAGGAGCTCTTTCCCACATGAGTTCACGTACGTAGGACTCATCTGGGTTTTTCCATGCGTCTCTAATATATTTATACATAAATTAACACCTTTTTGTTCAGCCACGAAGGCCACATCCATATGGGAACTTATCCCAAAAAAAGTAATTATTACTGTCAAAAATAACAGTAATCAAATATTTGTTTTATGTATTTATAAATGTATCTATATTTTAGATAATTATGAGATTTAAAAAAGCTGAACAGAAAAACTAAAAGAATATCCTAATCTATTAACTCAAATCCATATTTTCTTAAAAACTTTATAACCCTTTTTTCTCTATTTTTAATATATTCACTCGATTGACCCTCAATCCTTTTTCTAAAAAGTGAATGTTCCTTAGGGTACATGGGAATTCCACCACATTTATGCACATGACAGATTCTTTTTGACGGGTTTTCTTTTGACATTTACTCATACTCCATTTTATTCAAAATTAAAGGTATACCACCAATACTTTTTTCAATAGAGGTTAACAAATAATCACTAAATATACATTCAATCATATCCCTTACCATCACTACCCCACCATATTGCAATTTAGTTTCTTTTTCAATTTTATCTAATTCAATTGAAAGATTCAACTGGAAATTTTCTCTTAATTCTTTATCAATGCCGCCCTTAAATTCTACTGTCCAAAAAGAATTTTTTGAAGTTATAACTTCATAATCTTCAAATTCGTTTTCTAATATGTCAAAATTCTCTGGAGATGGAACAGAGTAATAACCTTCTGTATGGTTATGAACAGATGCTAAATTCCGGTCATTTAACTGAATTATATCTAAATCCCCTCCACTTTCACCCATTTTTCCTTTCCAACAATATATCACATCACCTGTTCTGTAATCAAAATATATCAACCATTCAACATCTTCATTAACAGTTTTCCTTCTAAATTCATCAACTAACCTGCATGCCCCATCACAAAAGTCACTAGGCAAATCTTTAGGATTAATTGACTTAACACTTTCATCAACTTTTAATTTTTTATATTCTATCCAATCTTCATCATCTATTGCATTGCCTGAAATTGGTAAAACCAAACCGCCCCCATCATCATTTAAAAATTCATTGAAACTTTCAATCGACAATAGCGAAGAAAAAGCACTGATGATTATCAAAATAATGTTTCTGAAATTCATGAACTTATATTAAACTTTAAAGCATATAAATTACTTTGTTTTAAATTTAAACAATTTTAAAGAGTTAAATAAATATTTCAAAGTAAAAATAATATTCAAGAGTAACTACAATAATCGTTTCATGGCTTCCTCAAACTTATCCGTGATTGCTTCCCAATCATTTGATTCCACATATTCCCTTCCGGCAGAAGCGATTTCATCATATTTTCCACTTGCCAAAATGTCATCCACGGTTTCCAATACCTCAGAAGCTTCATGAATATATTCAATGCCATGACCATATCCGAATTCCTTTGAAATGCCCGGAAGTTCTGTTGCAATCACTACCTTCTTCATGGCCAGGTACTCATATAGCTTAATCGGAACAATATCCTGCATTATCTCTTCATCAATGTATGCTGGAAGCAGGCAGAAATCGGCTGATGCCAAAAACTCAGGAATCTTTTCAAATGGCTGCTTTCCGGTTAAAATAAGCTGATTTGACATGTCATATTCGTCTCTGATTTGGCACATCTCATCATATGCATCGCCGTCACCCACAACCAAAATCTTATAATTGGGATAGCTTTCCTTGTTTTTGCCAAGTTCACGTGCGAGCTCCTTCATTCCTGCAAACTCATAAATCCAACCCATGAAGAAAAGAACAATGTCATCTTTGGCTATTCCGTATTCTTCACGTATTCTGGAATCGTCCAAATCAGGATTGTAGCTTGCAAGATCAATTCCCGCATCAATCAATATTGTAGACTCGGGCTTTGCACCGACAGTGTATGCGAATTCCGTCAATTTCTTATTGATTGTAATTACCAAATCCGCATTGCGAATGGTTTTTTCTGTAAAAATTTGGCCTAACTTTTGAAATGCCTTTTCCGGAATCAACGCATAAATCACATCAATGAAATAGTATACGAATGGAATGTTTTTCTTCTTGGCGATTGCTGATGCATTGTATGAATTTAAAATGCCCAATGCCAATATGATATCCGGTTTGAATTCATCTATCTGGTGTTCAATTTCCTTTTTATGTGTGAAAAACAGTGTTGCGTAATTGAGTCCCTTGATTTTGATAAATCCCGGCCTTATCACATCAATATTTGCACCCTGTTTGATTTTTGAGACATCTTCATGGACTTCCCTATGGTATATTAGGCCTTTGTCATCATCATTCGGCCAGTCAATAGGATAGTCGATAACCCTGATTTCATGACCTCTTAAAGCCATTCTCTCCATCAGATGATGCTGTTGGTGAGGATTTCTCTCCAGCCAGTCGGACTCCTGAACAACCAATATTTTCATGAAGTAATATTTATTATTGAATAGATATATAACTTATCTTTGAGAGTGTTAACATGAAAATGCCTGATGAAATAAATCCGAAACTACTTGCGCCTTGCGGAATCAATTGCATTAGCTGTGAAAAATACCAGAACCCATGTGCAGGCTGCTTGATTAGTGATGACGGGAAAAGCAAAGCCAGCTTAAAATGTAAGATTAAAACTTGTTTTGACACTAAGAATTTCAGCTATTGCGGACGCTGCAGTGAGTTTCCATGTCCCCTAATTAAAAAGCACTCCAAAAAGTATGTCAAAAGGCATGATTTGAATACATTGGACAGTGCAAAAAGAATCAAGACTACTGGCATCGGGCGCATGATGAGCCAAGACCGTGAAAGGTGGTTATGTCCCGAGTGCGGAGGGGTTGTGAAATTCCAAACAAAATCCTGTAGCGAATGCAACTTTAAAGTTGATTAAATTCAATATATCGTTGATTATTTTCATAGGGGATTATAAAAATAGTGATTTAAAGATAGCTATGATTAATTAAAATAAACTTATTTTGAAAAAAAGATTTAAAGAATTATGAAATCTATATGAAAAATGATAAATATCGAAATTTTTAACATAATTGCTAAAAAAATAAAAAAAATAATAGAGAAATAAGATTCCCTATTAAACTACAATTGTACGTGTTTGTGTTTCCGGAAGGTATTTGTAGTTACCGCCGTAGCTGGTTTTCAGCGTGTAAGAACCATGTGCCAAGCCAGATAATGTAACCGTTGCAACGCCCTTGACTATTTGGGCTTTGTAGGTGTTTCCATTAACAGCAAAATTGACATTTCCCCTTGCATCCTTGGCAATGTTTGCAGTAAGGACCACATTATCATCCACAATAGTTTTATAAACTACCATCTCCGGCGAAATTTTAGTCACTTCAAAGTCCATATCGACGCTTTGGGCAGCATAATGAGCATTACCTGCATAATATACATGCAAGCGGTATTTGCCAACCTTGATAGCCGGAAGGGAAGTTATTGCCCATCCATCTTCAATGTGAATCTTGTCGGTTACTATTTTTGTGTTGTTCTCATCAGAGACTGTATACCAGACATTACCGTTGACACCGTTCATTTTGACTTTGACTGTTACATCCTCATTTGGTGTCCAATTGGAAACATTGACTGAATCGATTGGAGTCTTCATGACAACTTCAAAGCTTCCTTTAACAGTCTGTGCATGATATCGGGAGTTTCCTGCATAATACAAGTGCAAGTAATATTTGCCTGCATCAAGGTTTGAAATGGTTCTGATAGCACTGCCATTCTCAATATGGATTTTATCTGTCAAGATTTTGGTTTTATTCTCATCAGAGATTGTAAACCATATATTTCCGTTGATTGTATTGGTCAACATGGTGACATTGATGATGGCATCATCTCCATGGCCAACAACAGACGGTGATACTCCTCCGCTGAAGGTCGGAATTTCACTGGAGTTCAATATTTTGGTCATTTCTGCTTTGAAAATCCTGTCCTGATCTGTCAAAGACCCTATGGATACTTGGATTTCATTATATGTCAAATCAAAATCATCTATATCAAATGAAAATGTTCCCACACCATTGACAACATCGAATACAACTTCAGTTTCATTGTTTAAAGTGGCATACATGTCAAATCTAGGAAGAGCAGAGGCGACTTTGCCGTTCTTATAGAAAGTGATTGAATATGTGCCCGGAGTTTCACATTCGATTTCGTTGAATGCAATCGGTGTTGTTTTGATTCTCGGACACATTGTTCCATATCCAACAATACCTGTATCGTTGTCCCAGGTAATGATTTGGTTTTTACCATACCAATTCGGATTAAGTTTCAGTTTTAGGGAATCGTTGAATACTCCCGGACCGTAGATTCCTGCAGGATTTGCACTCAATTCGCCTAAAATCATCATGCTTGGACCTCTTGCATTTCTATAAATTGCATTGTTTGTCACTTTAGGTTCAACTGCATTTTCAGCCAAATCATAGCCTTCATTAAATCTGATTCCTTCAAGAACACTATCGGAAATCCAATTGGATGTGATTACAATGTTTGTTGAATAGTTCGCATCTATTGAGATACCCATATGGTTCCATGTAATGACATTTCTTGTAATTGTAACGTTCACTGCAGAATTGTTGAGGAAAATACCGTATCCGCTAGGCCCTTCAGGAACCTCCATTGTGTACAGACCAATGCTGTTGATTATGGTATTGTTTGCGATTCTAGTATTTGATACACCAAATCCGTATTTGATGCCGTAATTGTTTTCCCTTATGGTATTTCCAGTAATGACGGCATAAAGCACATCTTCCATATATATTCCACTTTCAAATAAGCTTATGTCATTATTGAGAATCTGTATGTTTTTGGATGCGGAAATGTTTACTCCATAACCTGGAATTGGAACCTCACCACTTAAATAATCTGCACTTTGTGATTCATCCCATACATTTGTAATTATGTTATCCTGAATGATGACTTTTCTGGCATTTGCTATTTCAATTGCATCATATGAATCTGCAATGATTGTGAAATTGGAAATTACCACGTTGGAAGCAGTAATCTTAAATACTGGATTGTTTGATTTAGCATTTAAGATTGCTCTGTTTTGGGAATAAATATTCAATGGCTTAGTGACATTCAATGCCACATCAGTGTAATTGTTGCCTAAAAATTCCACATTGTCCCCATTTTTACAGCTGTCCAAAATCCTTTGTATTTCTGAGTTAGGCAATCCATCATCAACAAACACCACACCAGTTTTATCTGAGATTGTAATCCTATTGGTGCTTGAAGCTGAAGTATATCTGTCGTTTTCTTCATGTACAGATTCAATGTCAAATGATTTTAATGTAGAATCCAAATTGACGGTAGCGATACCATCTGAATCTGTTGTTTTTGTAACACTTTTGCCATCGTATTTGAATATAATTTCTTCATCGACCAAAGCATAACCGGAGTCATCTTTTAAGATTACGGAATACGCTTTGTCTGAATCTTTGGCAAAGGTTCTGTCATAGCTTTCCAATACAGTGACAGCCTTTACAACCTTGATTGTTCCGCTTGCTGAAGCACTTTTATAAATCATGTTTCCATCATAGGATGCCCTTACGCCATAAGATTTGATTGATGGTAAGTTGACATTTAAATTGACCTGGCCATTGTCGTCTGTAATCTCATTATATGTTTTTCCATTCACTTTAATTGTAACACTTTGATCTGAAATGCCTTCCCCCAATTCATTCTTTAAAGAAATGGTATATATCCTATCAGTATTAGGAGGAATGGTGACTGCAGGAACAGTTAAGATAGTTTCTTTTGATGAATATTGAACATTTATCTCATTTATATTTGAAGTGCTGCCGTATTGGGCTGATCCTGCAAATTTGCTGACAATGCTGTAGGTGCCTTCTGTGGCAAAACTTAACTCTTGAGATGCAACACCATTTGCATTTGTTTTAACTGTGTATGATTTTTTGTTTACGGTGAAAACAACATTCTGATTGGCAATTGTTTGATTACACTCATCAATCAAGGTTACTGAATAGTTTTCAGCCATTCCCGGAACCATATTAACATCGGAAGATATGATTTCAACAGTCATCTTTTTAACAACAACACTAGCTTGGGCACTGCTTGAATCATAATCATCATCTCCAGCATAGTAGACAGTGATTGGATATGATCCTTCATTACTCTCATAGACCTTTATGCTGGCTTTACCTTCCCTATCGGTTATCGCGGTATAGTTTTTTGAATTGATGTTGAATGTTAAAGACTGGTCCGCTATAAAATTGCCATCCACATCAGACAAGACAGCAGTGAATAAATCATTTGATTTAGGATAAGTGTTTAAATCTGAAACTGTGATTCTTGTTTCAGCCTGATCGCCAGGAATATTATTATCTGAAATATCCAATGTCTTATAAGGCCTGTTTTTGTTGGAATAGATGTTATTTCCAATACCTGGGAAACTTGCAAGTAAAACATTTCCGGTTTCCTGATAGTTCTCAGTTGTAAAGGATACTGTTGCAGTACCGTTTTTCATATATACAATCTTATAGACATCCCCTTCCTTAGGAATAGGCTGGTTATCGGCTTTGTTGAGATAAAATGTGACAGGCACGCTGCTCAAGTCCTGTGCAATGGTGCCATTTTCATCAACGATTGAGATTGTATATGTGCCTTTGCGCACTTGGGTGATGTCACTTAATTGGAGTTTATAGTTTCCTGTTTTTGTCCATGGTGTAACCCCATCTGTAGGATAGTAGAAGAAAATATTCGGACAAGCAAGCATTTGATTTATTTCAAAGAGGAATCCCAAGAATGTTCCACTTTGATGTCCGTAATAGTCCCCATTTCCATCCCCGACATAAGTATACTCATCAGTAACTGGATCATATGTATAATCGGCGACATATTCGCCAGGCCTGTATTCATAGACTTGACGCCAAACCGGCCTTTCCGCATGACCAATCATATAGTTGTTTGTAATTACCTGAATCTGTTCACCACCAGGAACAAAAAGGTTTCTTACCCTGTGGTCGTTGAAAATATCATATTGGGCATTTTGATTGATGAAATTGCCTCTAATATTCATTTGGGTAATGTTGCAGTTTACATAAACACCATACCTGCTGTTGAATGCAATGTAATTATTCAAAATATCAACATGGTCCGCACTTGTCAGGTTGACTCCGATATTGCCGTTTGAAATGTTATTGGAAAGTATTGTGGAATATGCACTGTTTCCTGCCACAGCTATTCCTGCAATTGTATTTCCGCTAATATCATTTGAGAAAATTCGAGTATTTGTTGAATCAACAATCATTACGCCATATTTTGAACCTGAGATGCTGGATTCAGTCACATTAACATTTTGAGAGTTTTTGATTCTAATTCCATTTTCTGATTTGTAAGCTGTTACATTTTCCACCAGCACATTTTGTGAATTTTCTATTCGGATTGCATCCGAAGATGTTCTTTTGTTGGTTATCTTACAGTCCTTTATAATAACATTTGATGCTCCGCTAACAAGTATTCCATAATCATTAGCATTGTTTACCTCATTGTTGATTGTAAATCCTTCAATGACAGTTCCGCTGCCTCCTGAAGTTATATAAAATATACCTCTATATCCTGAATATGCTGTGCTGGAACATACTCCCATTGTTGTTCCAATATTACTTTTAATTGTCAGTTGCTTATTTACTATAAAATGACAGTGCTGATAGCTTTCACCGTTGATGATGATTGTATCACCTGCATTAGCACCGTCAATTGCTGTTTGGATTGTCGGTTCATTCATCTCATTATGATCTTTTTCAACCTCTTCAACAATAATAGTTTTTGGAGTTGATAATAACGAATCTTCATATTGCGACAATTCATTTTCAACATTATTTTCTAAACTTAATTGTTCATCTGATTGCGTATCCAACCATAATGAACCATCAGTTGAATTAATATCATTATCATAAGCTACAACGGAGCTCATACACATTAATGTAACCAATAATAATGAACATATTAATAAAATATTCTTAAATTTCATATTAATTACTCCAAATTTTCCAAATACGATATATAATAATATAACTATCGTGATATAAATATATTCTCATAAAATTCTATTAATCAATCTCCTTAACACAATCTAATCTATTACATCCCCAAATTACCTTTGAATTCAATAAACTATATAAAATGCGTTATTTTAAAAATAAAGAAATAAATTCACTATTTAATAGTGATTGTACGCATTTTTGTTTCTGCAAGATATTTGTAATTACCTCCATAGCTGGATTTAAGAGTGTATGTACCAGGTGCCAAGTCCGGCAGTGTTACAGTCGCTATGCCTTTAACTATTGGGGCTTTGTATGTGTTTCCGTTGACAGCAAAATTCACATTTCCCCTTGCATCTTTAGCAATGCTTGCAGTAAGAACTGTCTTGCCTTCCACAGTTGTTTTTGCGACAGATAGCCCTGGTGAAATTTTAGCCACATCAAAGCTAGTTTTAATGGTTTGAGCACTATAATGGACATTTCCTGCATAATATATATGCACATAATATTTGCCTACACTTAGGCCCGGAATTGAAATAATCGCCCAACCATCATTTATTCGGCAACTATTAGTAAGAATCTTGGTCCTGTTTGCATCTGAGATAGTAAACCATATATTACCGTTGACACCATTCACTTTAACTTTAATAATTGCATTATCCCCCGGAGCACAATTAGATACATCAACTGAACTGATTGGAGTTTTTTTGACTACATCAAAAGATGTTTTAATGGTTTGAGCATTATAGTGGGCATTGCCTGCATAATAGATGTGGAGATAATATTTTCCTAAACCAAGACCAGGAATAGATCGAGACGCAACACCATTTACAATCGAGAATTTATCTGTTAAAATCTTAGTTTTATTCTCATCAGAAACAGTAAACCACACATTACCATTGATTTGGTTATTTAACATGTTAACATTAATGATTGCATCATCGCCAAAGCCAACAGGATTGGATACATTAACTGAACTAATTGGAGTTCCTTTAACTACATTGAATGTGGAAGTCATGTTTTGAGGAACGTATTTGCCGCTTCCGGAATAGGTCACTGTTACATTATATGACCCCATCTTTAAACCGGTGAAAGAAGTATTCAAGGATTTACTGGTAATTTTGACTTTTTGAACGACTCCATTTACTGAAACATCCAAATTGCCCGGTGCATTTTCATCCACCTCGATTTTAATCACTGCATCCTGACCATACCCTACATCATGTGATGAAAGTGAAGTGATTGCATAGTTCGCATCCACTTTGATAAATAGGGAAATCGAATCACTTGGATAAACAGAATCCCCCTCATATTGAACATCAACAGGATATGTTCCTGTGCTTAAATCATGGAAATATGCTTTTGCTTTGCCGTCTTTTATTTTAACTTTTATTGTTGCACCTTTGATTGTGAATTTTATATTGCCTGTCGCATCACTGGCCAATTCTGAAACAACCAATACCTGACTTGGATTTTTAGAAAATGTCGCGGCATATCCGTATATGAATGGAGAATCGGATTTGAATGCATAATTTCCATCATTATAGTTTTCATCACTCCAAGCTTCAGGGTATGTTATCTCATCATAGGCATCATGGCAGTTTACGCAATATGAATCAGAAGCCACACCTTCACAAATAACAGCGGCATGATCATTAGCTGAACAATTCACAAAAAGACAATCTGTTGCATTGCCCAAATAAATAGCACCTCCATTTTCGGCATGGCAATTAACAAACAGACAACCAACTGCATTGCCCCTATAAATGGCACCTCCACAAACTGCACAATTGTTTTCAAAAATGGAACTTGTAATAGTAATCGGTTTTTTACTATCCACAACACCACCATTGGTTTTAGCTACGTTATTTATGAACTTAGATTTGGATATGGTCAATATACCATCATTATCAATCACAGCAGCATCATAAGCAGTATTATTATCAAACAAGGAATTTTCAATAGTCAATTGTCCTGAATTGTCTGCAGCAGCACCATAGCTTGTTGCCTCATTTGAAATGAATTGGGAATTGTTCACCAATACATTGGCCATTGAATTAAAGATTACTCCTCCTTCATCAGCACCTGTGTTAAGCTTGAATATTGAATTATCGATTTCCACATTTCCTTTTGAAAAATAGAATACTCCTGCATTATGTGTGACTTTGTTTTCAATAAATTGGGAGTTGTCAATAGTCAGATTGGTTTTTGAATATATCACACCGGCTTGAAATGCCTTATTTGAATTGAAAGCAGAATTTTTAATGTTCATTGAGGTGTTACCGTAAATCACACCACCGAATCTTGCCTCATTTGAATTGAATGATACATTATTCACATTCAAAACATACACATTATAAATGGCTCCACCATAATTTGTGGCAGCATTCTTATTGACTTTTGAGCTTTCAATGAAAAGATTATTTGTATTATAAATAGCTCCACCATTTTTTGCCCTGTTTGAATCTAAAATGGAATTTTTAACATACGCCAATCCATCGTTATAAATTACTCCACCAAATTCGGCTTCATTTGAATTTAATGAAGCATTATTCACATTCAATTCATATTCATTATAAACGGCCCCTCCATTATCGGGAGCTTCGTTATTATTGATTTGGCAATTTTCAATTGATGTGATTTTTCTGTTATAGATGGCTCCACCACTTTCATTTGCCCTGTTTGAAGTTAGATTAACATTGACCAGATTAACTTCAGCACGATTAAAGATCGCCCCACCATTTTGGGCCATATTATTTTTAATTGTGACATTTGTGATGTTTACTGTGATGTTCCTTTGGCTATTGACATAAACCGCTCCACCCCTTTTTGCGGCATTGTTGTTGATTTCGGAATTTTTTATCGCAGAAGACAGATAAGAACAGTAGATTCCACCACCGTAGGTCTCTGCAGTATTATTGTTCACACTGCAGTTTGTCAAATCAAGAGCTCCTTGATTTAAGTCAATACCTCCACCTCTAACGGCACCATTATTGATGATTTTTGAATTTTTAACTGTGGCTTTAGCTTTTGCTTCAACATATATTCCTCCACCCCATTCAGCATTGTTGTTTTCTATAAAACAGTTATTAGCCAATAATGTATATTCGGAAACATATATTCCACCGCCCTGTTTTGCAGTGTTGTTTTGAACTATGGTGTCGTAGACTTCACATGTTCCCCAACTTTTAATTCCACCGCCTAAATCATAAACATTGTTGGAAATGAACCTTGAATCATGGATTTCCATATATCCCCTATTGTTATATACTCCACCACCGCGTGCAGCGGAATTGTTGATGAATGTACAATTGTAAATCAGAAACTCGCCAAATCTATTGTAAATCGCTCCTCCTTCAAGACAAGCATTATTGGTGAAAGTAGTGTTGATAATTGTTAAATCAGCTTCATTATTGTCAATAGCTGCACCGAAACTGGCATTATTCATATCAAATAAAGAATTTGAAACTGTTAATTTTCCTTTCCAAGCATTATGAATGGCACCGCCATCTGCATAATTATCAATAAATTTGGAATTATCAATAGTCAATATTCCTGAATTGTATATTGCTCCCCCTTCAGTTGAATTATATCCATTAATAAAAGTTAATCCGTAGAGTTTCACATCAACTTTCGGCGAGATGACAAAGATACTTGATTGAGAATTTGCATCCAAGATTGTATTTGATGAATCACCTTCAATAACTATGTTTTTATAGATTTTGATTGATGAACCACTTCCAAAATACGTTTTGTTTTCTAAATGAATTGTTTGGCCTGGATTTGCCTCATCAATTAATTTCTGAATTGAATCAAAATCATCATTGATTGCCGTTTGATTGGAATTTGTATCCAGCGCATATGTTGTACTAACTAGTAACATCGAAAAAATTAGTATAAATATAATAAATATACTAAATTTCAGTTTTTTTATTTTAAACACCCCAAAAAATTATCATTTAATAAAATTTCCAATTTAATAATTAAAAATAAAGTTAAAAATCAAAATTTTATCTTTTAATTATAACGAATGTAAAAAATTTTATTAACGTTACTATTCAATTTATTAAAAATATTATATAAAATGTGTTATTGAAAAAAAGAAAAAAAGTTGGGAGTAAATCTCTCCCATTTATGCAATTTTTACATAATTAGTTACTTCACAACCTTCAAAGTTTGCGTCACCAGCAAATTTCACGGTATATTTGTAAGAACCAACTTTATCTAAGTCAACAGCAAATTCTGCTACACCTTTGGAATTGGTTTTTGCAGTGTATGTTTTACCATCAACAGTTAAAGTTAATTTTTTGTTTGAAACCGCTAACTTACCATATTTAAGAGTTACAGAAATAACTTTAGTAGGTTCAGATGCAGGAATAGTAACATTTCCCGCAGTGATGGAAGTTATTTTTTTGGTAACGTTAATTTGAGCAGAGCTCATAGATCCTGTGTAGTTTGCATCACCAAGGAAGATGACATTTACAGTTTTAACACCGGTTGTTTTTAAGTTTAAGCTTAAAGTTGCGATACCTTTATCATCGGTAGTAGCATTGTAGACAACACCGTCAATAATTGCGGAAACTTGTCTATCAGCAACAGCGTTACCTTCTTTATCTTTTAAGGTAAGTTTATATTTGTTAGTGGTACCTACACCGAATTGTGCATTTTCAGCAGCGATAGTGGTTGAAACTCCACTAATAACTGTTTGAGCTTGTGGAATAACAACGTCCCCATCTTCGCTTCCCCAGTCATTATACCATACGACAACAGGTCTGATTCCAGCAGGGAAGGTGTTGCCGGTTACGGTAATAGGAGCTTTAGGATTGATGTCTCCTTGTCTGCTTAAAATGTGTAATAAGGTTACGGAACGAGCTACAACATCAGGATTAGACAATTCAATTATGTTGTTGGTAACATTAATATCACCAAGGGTACTTGGAGCTCCGTGAGCGGTGTTACTTGATTCAGCTGCAATTAAAATGTTGTTGTTGATTACATGGAATTTGTTACCTTCAAAGTAAACACTATCAGCAGCTTTTTGAATACTGATTACAGGGAATTCATCATAGTAACGGTTTTCATCTTGGAAGTAACCGCAGTTAAAGAATTCGTTGTTTTTAATGAAAGTACCTTCAGTTGATGCACCACCGAAGAATATTGAATAAGCATTGTTATAGAATTTGTTACCGATGATTTGAGCATCACCACTTCCTTTTGCAATGGAAATTGCATCAAGGACAGGTCCATCGAATACATTATTTAAGATACTGGTGAAGAAAGATCCTCCAACACTAATAACTTTGGAACCTTGTTCTTTGTTAACAGTAGGGTCATTGATAAGTTTTGTTGCTATACCACCAGTGAATGTACTTCTTCTAATTTCTACATTATTACATGAGTTGATAACGACAGCTTGATTGAAATCTTTGAAGGTACATTGAGTTACTTGACCACCGTTAGAATCTTCACCATCAAAGTTTATACCCCAACCTTTTACAACACCGTCATAGGTTAAATTGTTTTCAGGGTTTACATCGACAAAATCAATACATGCGAATCTTACATTACTACTTTCAGATACGTAGAAAATACCATCTCCAGAACCATATCCATTTATAGTTACACGTTGTACTGATTTACCTTTTATAAAAAGATTATCTTTACCACTGATAGTTATAGTACTATCAGTTACATTATATTCTTTAAAAGAACTTAAATCAACTGTATCTCCTGGTTGAGCAGAATCTATTGCTTCTTGAATACCTGCTGCAGTAGCAGCATTAGGTTTCCAAATGTTTGCTTTTAATACTTGAGCATTAGAATCTGCACCTACTACATCTTGTGAATCATCAGCAGCAAGAACACTTGCATCTTCTGCTGCAGAAACAGCACTAACAGATACTGCAAGGAGAACAATTAATAAAAGAGACATTAACATCTTTTTGTTATTCATAATTTTTTTCTCCAAATATTTTTTTGATAAAGTATACTTATATATAAAATAAAAATAATCCTCTGAAAATAAAATACCCTATTCATTTCCAGATTTTCATTTTAATATGAGTACAATAATATTTTTTATCGAATTACAATATAAATATTATTATTTATCGATGTTAAATAAAAACATATTAAATTAAGTTAAAGTCTAAACATTCAAAAAAAATATTATTAAAATACTAAAAAAATTATTTTAACTAATATTTACTTAAATTACAAATAAATAGATTATAAACAATTAAATAAAAACTTTTAAATAAAAATATTATTTATGAACTTATATTCATAACGAATAAGAATAATTAATTGATATGAACATTATTATATATTGGAAAATATAAATAAAAATATAAAACTTTTTCAATTATTTGAATGGAGGTGAAAAAATTAGGACAAAAACCTACATGATAATACTATTACTGATTGTTTTACTGGCTGTCAATTCAGTGAGTGCTTGTGAAGATGCCACTTCTTTAGAAACAGATACTGATGGATTAATTTTAAGTTCAGATGTTAATCATGAATCTGACATAAAAGACAATTCTTCGGATTTGGAAATGAGGATAACTAATGCTAAAAATGGTGATAATATCCTTATTAATCCAGATACATATTATATTAACAATATCATGATTACAAAAAATCTTACAATTCAGGGAAACGGTAACCCTGAAGATATTGTTCTTGATGGAAGGAATATATCAAGCATCTTTTTAATAAGAAATGACAACGTATTTGTTACATTTAAAAATTTGACATTCATCAATGGGTTTACCGAAAATTTCGGCGGTGCAATCTCAATGGAAACAGGCCACGTTTATGTAGATAACTGCCATTTCATAAACAATACTGCACTAAACAATACCAATGCCGGTGCAATATCCAATTATGGAAATGAAACCCATAAGGGATATCTGTTTGTAAACAATTCATTATTCATTAATAACCATGCAGACCACGATGGTGGAGCAATAACAACCTGTTATGCCCATTCTGACATATACAATAGTGTTTTTATAAATAACACCGCACATAGAGACGGCGGAGCTATAAGGGTAAGCGTTCAAGGATATGCGAATGTTGAAGATTGTATTTTCATGTATAACCGTGCTGATGAATGGGGTGGAGCCTATTACAGTTGGTCAGGCACATCCAACATCAACAGATGCATATTCATGAATAATACTGGAGGAACTAACGGCGGAGCCATAATGGTTTCAGGCAATCTCAATCTTGAGAATTCTGTTATAGTAAACAACACTGGGGAAAAAACAGGAGGTTCTTTCTACATCCAAGAACCAATGTATCAGGCTAAAACAAATATAAATGTCCATAATAATTTAATTACAAATAATTCATCACCAAAAGGTCAGGAAATATACATAAAATGGAGACATGCAGATAATCTTTACCCTGATTTCAACGATAATGATTGGGGAGCTGAAGATCCAAATGATTACAGAGTAAACGACCCTAGAAATGTAACAAGTAGAATTAAAGTACAATCAACAACTGATAAATCTAATTTATTAGATGAATTGAACTTTAATTTATTAAATAAATTTACTGATTTAATTAGTGATTATTTCCCAGAAGGTTATTTAGATAAATTCCAACCAGTTGAACCAAATGAAAATAATAATCAGGAAAACAACAATCCTTCTGTAAATCCTGATTTAAACAACAATTCAGATAAGAATGTATCAAATAACAATACAATAAACCCTGGTAACGGAACAAACACCAATTCAAACACAACAAATAACAATACAATAAACCCTGGTAACGGAACAAACACCAATTCAAACACAACAAATAACAATACAATAAACCCTGGTAACGGAACAAACACCAATTCAAACACAACAATACCGGAAAACACAACAGAAATACCAAAAGAAACAAACACAACAATACCGGAAAACACAACAGAAATACCACAAGAAACAAACACAACAGAACCAATTACCAACGAAACAACAAACAAAACAAATACAGACTTGTCTGAAATACTAGAACAAGTAATTAATGAAACAAGAAGTTCAAACTTAGGTGAAAATGTTAATGAAAATGCAAATCTTAATGAAAATAACAATCCTGCATCATCCGAATATAGAAATAACTATAAAAATGATGAAAAAGCATATGAATTAAATAAAACACCAACCGTAGCTAAAACTTCATTTTCTTCTTTTAATTTACTATATGTGGGGTTAGCATTAATTATTGCATTATCCGCATTAATATATGGATATAAAAGAGAAAAAAATAGATAAATAGTTTTTAAAACTATTTATTTTTTTTAATTTTTTAATTTGTTATTTAAGTCACGAGCGACTAAATAATAATACAAATAGAAACCAAACCATGAAATTGCACCAAATACACAGGCAATTACAATCCAAGTGACGATTGCTCCAATTCCTAAATCAATCGGCATCCATTTAAGATAAATTGCAATAATAAACAATAAAGTCATTCCAATTCCCATTTGGAACAATACCTGAAGCGGAAATGGAACTTCATCTTTTTCATATATCAATCCAGTTATGGAAAAACCCCATCCTACAACAATGGATCCTAAAAATGCATTTATTATATCAGTACCTGAAAAACTAACATTTTGGGGGCCTAACTGTAGTGACCCTAAAACCATGACAAGCATTACAATAAAACAGCCTACAAAAGCACCTAATGCCAACCTTTCAATTAATTTTACTTTCATGTTTTCACCTATAAATCCAAAGCCTGCTTAAAATCAGGTAAATATTTCCTTGAGATATTATCTTTCAAACCGTTTTTAAGTTGTATAAACATCATTCCCCTAAGCGAAGGAGCCACTCTTTCTACTTTCTTCAAATTAACGATTGTAGTTTTCGAAATTCGAACAAAATCGCTTGTTAGACTTTCCTCAACCTGATACAACGGTTTTTTAACTAAATATTCGCTGTTTTCAGTATATACCTTAACCTGCTTGTCTTCAACCCTAAACATATACACATCATTAAATTCCAAAAGCGCAATGTCAGATCCCTTTTTGACAGCCAACATGTCATTTGAATCGTCACTTTCCAAAATAGACATTGCTTTTGTAATGTTGTCAGTCAATTCATTGGTGTGGATATCTGCATAGGGCTCTTCAATATCCCTTGAAACAAATAAGTTTACCTTCATGATTTATTTCCTTAATTTTTCCATCTCTTCTTGAATCTTACGTTCTCTGTAAGCTTCGCTGTCGAATTTATCATTGAATACATATGCTTTTAGAAAGTCAACAAAAACCCCTATTCCCCAGAAAACTACCGGGAACAATACCCACCAGAACTCTGGAGTAAAAAGATAATTGATAACTGCCAAAAATGCATTTACAATTACATAAGCCTTAAAATTTTTTAAAAATTTGATCTTCGCATTTACACGTTCTTCAGCTATTGTCCTTAAAGTATCGCTCATCTAATCACCCATTTTTGAAATTTCTCTTTGAATCATATTTTCTCTATAATCATTAAGAGAGTATGCTTCAAAAAAGTCATCTAACACTCCAATTCCCCAGAAAAACATAACAAATGCGAGTAACCAAAAGCTATGTAGAAATACAAGACTAACAATAGCTAATATAGTATTTACAATCAAATATTTATATAGATTTTCTTGAAATTTTATTTTTGCATCGACTCTTTTTTCTGCTTCTTCTCTTAAATTCATATTATCACCATTCGATAATAGTAATTAGTAAAGTAATATATAAATGACTATTTGGCGATGCCTCCAAGATGCAAAATATTGAAGCTGAAATGCAAAAAATAGTAGTTAAAAATAAAAAAAATAGAGTAGCTATAACACAGCTACCAAGTAATATAAAATTGAAGTCAATGCAGGAACTGTCAAGTTGTCAATTCCACCATAACTTAAAGCTTCACATACTGTTGCAACAGCAGAAATCATCAATATATAGACAATATTGAATTCTGGCATTGTACAGCCGATAGATGTGAAAACCATCCAGACGAATACGCTCATTACGGAGGTAATCACAAACATTGTAAGTGATCCTTCAACGGATTTCTGACCGCCGAATACAGTGTATTTCAATCTGCCGAATTTTTGACCTATCAATGCAGCAAATCCGTCACCATATACCATAGGAACAATAGCCAATGCTACAATCCAAATGTAGAATTTAGGGTCTTTTGCTGGAGCAATCATTGTAAATACTGCAATCAGTATTGTCCAAATCAATGCATAGAAGAATAATCCTAATGCATGACCAGATTCAGTCACACTATTTTGAATTTTAATTGGTGAATATTCAGTCAAGAAGAACAAACCAATTGTAATCGGCAAAGTTAAAAACCAAACCATTACCCACGGATCTGAGAAAAACGGCATGGCGAATATCATATTACCTACCATAATATGTAAAAACTTACGTGAAACTTCAGGTCTTGTCTTTAAAACCAATTCAGCTACCACGAAAATGACAGCTACATAAATGTATACAACTATTAACGCAAGGATGTCGGTGAAAATCATTATTTATCATACTCCCCATATTCACAGCCTGCATTTTCCATTTTCACATGATCAATCAATGTTCCGTCTTTCTTGTATAGTTTGATTTCACCCCAACCGTTTCCTCCATTCCATAAACGGTTGTGTCTTTTCTGGCCGTCGGGAGCTTCGTAATTAATGAACATCATTTCGTCACGTTTACAGTAAAGTACCATTTCCATTTTGGAGTTTCTGTTACTTGCATTTACATGCCAAGTATGGACATCCTCACCTTCCTCAAAGTCAAAATCGATTTTTACCATGTTCCAGAATCTTGCGAAATTGTATTCGTACATGGTTCCTTCATAGTAAAAACCAATCAACAGTTTACGAGGGATTGAAATTCCAAATGCTTTTGGTTTTCCTCCACCTGCTTCAAATGCAGAGTTGTTTAGTTTTTTACCTGTTTTGAGGCTTGTTAGGTTACATGATGAAATCCAAAGCCATGGTGAGGTAAAGTCTCCACCCCAGTTTTTGTCAGCATAACCATAGGACTTTTCAGGAATAACTTCATATTCCTCGCCGTCAAGCCAAATGGTTCCGCTGTATTGGGTTTTGATTCCTTCAGCATGCCAAAACATTTCAAAGGAGTTCAATTTTCTGAACAATGAATTTGCACCATAACCAACATTAAAAGTGATTTGTTTATCGATATCCAAATCCCACATCATATCTCCAGCATCACTCATGTATTCTGGGTGTTCACGAGCTTCTTCTTCACTTACTCTTGAAAATCCACTCATATGAGTTTCAGTTAAGCTACAATCTCCAACTTGAATGTTCAATTCGTCATCAGGGCAATTGAAATACTTCATTGAGTAAAAATTATGAATCTGTTTTGGATTTTTGCCCCAAGTACCCGCTTTAATCATACAATAGGAAGGTTTTTTACCTGCAGCTTTATTTTCAGGTAATTGACCTAAAGTAGGTTCTTCTTCAGCTAACGCGGGATTACACACAAAATACTCTATAAAAAAAGGTTTAGGTTCGCCTGTTTTTTTATTATATGCAGTTAAGGAATGCCACCACCAGTCATAACCCTGCTTGGCAAGAGGTCCCTTGAGCATAAAATAATCTCTTTTCAAATCACTTTTATTCATATTAATCCTCCAAAGGTAAGATAATATTTAATTTGTTTTAGATATAATAAATAAGTTATTATTAAATTTAAAAAAAATAAGAAAAAAGAGATAAATTTTACAATTTTGATTTCATTTCCATAATATCTTCACGATAATACAATCCAATTGTTAATAGTATTATCAAAATAATAAATGAAATGCCTGTAACTTTGAAAAATTCATCTTCATCAATTATAATTTGTTTAACTACAGATTGTGAACCTGCACCCACATCATTTCCTGAACTACTTGGAGAAGCACTTTCTTGAGAATTGCTAGGTTCTACTTCTGGACTTTGAGAAGCTTGAGTATCTTGTGAGGATTCTGTTTCCTGTGAAACCTCATTAATTGGTTCGGTAGACGGATTTGTATCTGGTTCCATTTGTTGCTGTGTAGTGGAATTAGTCACCTCTGAAGACTCAGAAGGCACATCAACGGGTTTTGATTCTGTTTGGCTAGTAGGATTATTTTCACCAGATGAACTACTTTCAGATGAAGAGCTTTCATTGCCTTTAGTAGTGTTTCCACCTGATCCTTGACCACCTTCACCATCTCCGCCACCCATGGCATTAGAAGGATATGAAATACTAGGATAATTATAGGATTGGGACTGGCCATTGATAGGTGCTGCACCGTAATTACTGTGATCATGAGTATTCACTCTGCTTGTACGATCAACAGTGGATTTGACCAAATCGATTTCATCTGTAGTAAAAGTTCCTGCACCACCACTAATCACAATACTTCCAGCCGGTCCATTTGATGTTTTATAGGTTAAGACCCTATCAGGAAGCAAACTTGCAATATTGCCATTTGAATCTGTGAATGTTGCTTGGAACAGATTATCACCAATTTGTGTAACAGTAAATCTTAGATTCTTAGTATTGATTTTAGGACAAAGCAATCCATCATCAGTATACCAATTTTCACCAACTTCCAATTTTTTACCATTGTCTGTATAGTAGGTATCTTTAGCTTCAACTTGAACATGACGGTTTTTATAAATTGCATTATATGAAACATCCTGACTTTCAGGCGGGACATAATCATCAGCAAATCTTACTCCAACATAACTGTTTGTAATAACATTTGATTGAATCTGATAATTTCCTATCTTATTAATGGAAATGCCGTTGTCTCCATTGGCATCAATTGTATTTCCTTTGATGTTTATATTATCTTCAGCCCTTTCTATGTAAATACCATCCCAACCATTTTTATTAATTGTATTTTCACTAATAAAAAGATTTTCAGGCCCTGTTTTATAATTAAATCCATTGACTTTATCTGCTATATGCATACCAAACAGAGCATTCTTGAAAATTGTGTTTCCATAGATATAAGTATTATTTGACTTGCCCATTACAAATCCGTTTTCTCCATTGTCGTTCATTATATTCCCAGAAATGTGAGAATTATTGGATAAGACAAGAGTAAGCCCATTTTTAGAATTTCCAGAGAGATTATTCTCTGTTACATTCAGGTAATTTACATTTGAAGCCGCAATACCATTATTATCTGTTGAAATAGTATTATTCTGAATAGTTACAAAATCACTACCGTCAATCTTAACACCTATGCCGCTTCCTTGGATATTAAACCCTTTAACTGTAGAAAAAGAAGCATTGTTTCCCTTAATGTAAATGGCAGGATTATTGGAAGAAGATCTTAAAATCGTATTAATTTCAGACAATAATGTGATTCTCTTTGTGATTACAAGGTTTATGTCTGAATAGGCCTCCCCTATAAATCGGATAACATTATTCTCTTTTGCATTGTCAATAATGTCTTGAATTTCAGAGTTGCTCAAACCATCATCAACGACACGAGTATTTTTAATTGTAACCATTGTTGTCATTGATGAATCCTTGTAATAGTCATCCCCTTCGAATACAGTAGTAATTTCATGTTCTCCATCAGGTAAATTAAGTTTAAGTGATGCAAATCCATTGCTATTTGTATTTTTGCCATAGCTGTTATTATTCACAATAAAGTATATTTTTGCATTTTTGATTGACACATTATTTTCATCAGCCAATCTTATTTTGAAGATTTCCCCAATTACGTCAAAAGTTGTGTTGCCTACAACATCAATATGGGCATCCACTTTATTTGAATCAGGAATAATCTGATTATTGTCTGATGAATTAATTGAATTTGAATCAGAAATATCATCATTGACTTCCTGAGCCGCACAAACGTTTATCGCTAATAATGTCAATACAAATAAAATTACTATGAATGTCTTCTTGTTCATTTTTCACCTCCTTTAACCCAATTGCAAAGAAGTAATTATTGAAAATTTTCTTTAATAATATAATATATACTATTAGATTATATATATTATTGGATTTTTTGCGATAAAAATAAATTTTTTTAAAAACAAAGATTATAAAACTATTTTAAGATAAAAATAGATAATTAACATGGAATTATCAAAATATGATATAAACAATTATAATATCGATAACCAAAAAAAATTGATTAAATAATAAATAAGATTAGTTTTTTAAAAGAGAATAAAATACTTATGAACAATCCTCATCAATACAGTAAACGTCATATCCGCATTTTGGACAGTATTCTTCACCTTCCTCAACCCATGCACCACATACCGGACAATACATAACAAAACACCTCAAAGGTTAATCAAGACCAAACCGAACATGCAGACAACTATTCCAACAATCTGATTGATTGAAACGTTCTCTTTGTATAGAAAATAGCCGACAAGCAAAAGAACACATGCTAAACCAATATTTGCAACCACAGTAGCTGTACTTACTGTCCATCCTGCACGATATACGAATACATAGCCGATTTCAAGCCCTACAATTGCCAATGCCAAAACGACAGATGTCCAGTTTATCCGGGACATTTCAACACCCACATTTGACGGTCCGACCATATACACGAAAATTATCGCAGAAATTATGGCTGCAACCAGATATGTAATCATCAACGCTCCAAATGGATTCACATCTGAAGGCATAGATTTCATGCAAATGTTATAAAAAGTATTCGATAAGATAACGACCAGAATCGGCCAAACCAATTTCCACATATTATCAAAAAAAGAAAATAAAAGTGAAGTTAAACTTCACTATTTTGTTCCGTATACTCTGTCACCTGCATCCCCAAGGCCAGGAAGGATGTATGCATTTTCGTTCAGCTCCCTGTCCACTGTTGCACAGAAAATTTCAACATCAGGGTGATCTTCTTCAATTGTTTTAATTCCTTGAGGAGCCGCTACAATACATAACAGTTTGATTTTAGTAACTCCATCCTGTTTGAGCCTTGATATTGTTGCGGATGCACTTCCACCTGTTGCAAGCATAGGGTCAATTACAAGAACTTCCCTTTTGTCGATTCCCTCAGGCATCTTATAGTAATATTCAATAGGTTGGAAAGTCTCTTCATCCCTGTAAAGTCCAATGTGGCCTATTTTTGCATTTGGAATTACATTCAAAATACCATCAACCATACCCATTCCAGCCCTTAAGATTGGAACAACCGCATAGTTGTCTTCATTCAACATTCCGGTATCCATCTTTTCAAGAGGGGTTTCGATTGTTGCTTCTTCAAGTTTTGCGTCCCACATAGCTTCATAAACAAGAATTGTTGATATTTCAGTGACCAATTCCCTGAATTCCTTAGTTCCTGTATTGATATCCCTTAGGATTGCAAGCTTATGGGTTATCAACGGATGATTTAAGACAAACTCATTCATGTTTTTCCTCCGGCACAAGTAAATTTAAAAGCACACCGACAATAGCTGCAAGAGACATTCCTGAAATAGATATTGACAAATCACCAGAAACAAATGATAATGCAGCTCCACCTAATCCTAAAACGAGCATTGTTGCTGCTACAACGACATTTTTGGTGTTGTTGAAGTCAACTTGATTGTTGATTAAAATTTTAAGACCGTTTACACAAATGAAACCGTATAACAATACAGATATACCACCTAAAACAGGTTGAGGAATAGCTGTTAAAAGAGCAGTTAAAGGTCCTAGGAATGCAAATAGAATTGCGATGAGTGCAGCAAGACCGATAACGTAAGTTGATGCAACACGAGTCATACCAACAACAGATGTGTTTTCACCATAGGTTGTATTAGCAGGTCCTCCCAAGAATGCTGCTAAGAATGTTGCAAGACCGTCACCAAGCAAGGTTCTTTGAAGACCAGGATCTTCAATCAAGTCACGGCCGATGATTTCACTCAATACCTTGTGGTCCCCAACGTGCTCCACCATAGTTACCAGAGCAATCGGAACGATGGTCAGGACTGCTGCAAAGTTCAGCTTATAATTCACAAATGGCAAATAGAACTTAGGAACTTCAATAATATTAGCTGCCCATACAGGAGCAAAATCAACCATACCAAGTAACGCCGCTACAATATAACCTACAATAATACCTATTAAAAATGGAATGACCTGCTGGATTCCTCTTCCACGAACCGCTACAATTGCAGTCATCAAGAATGAAACAAAAGCGACAAGCAGATTGTTCCATGGAACTGCTGTCAAGTCAAGACCGATTTCCTGAATAGCTGTTGGCGCTAAGGACAAACCGATAACCATAATCATCGGTCCGACAACGACAGGAGGCAGCAGCTTGTTAATCCATCCAGGACCTGAAACACGGATAATCATTGAAATAATTACATAAACAATACCTACAATCATCAATGCTGTGAATACACTTCCAGTACCCCCTATTGCATAACCTGCAACCATAGGAGCAATGAACGCAAACGAACTTCCCAGATATACTGGGCTTCTATTACGGGTACAGACCAGATAAATCAATGTACCTAAACCAGATGAAACTAATGCTACAGGGATTGATAGAATATTCGCTCCAGCAGTAGTGTTTACTACAATAGGAACCAGAATAGTAGCTCCAAACATTGCACATACATGCTGAATAGCAAGTAAAACCAACCTGAGTGCAGGCGGTTTATCACCAGTGCCATGTAGCATATTGCTATTTTCTTCCACCATATCTATCACAAAATTTTCCTATATTTTATCATAAATT
The DNA here is from genome assembly GCF_001548675.1 of Methanobrevibacter sp. YE315. NCBI lineage: Archaea > Methanobacteriati > Methanobacteriota > Methanobacteria > Methanobacteriales > Methanobacteriaceae > Methanobrevibacter > Methanobrevibacter sp. YE315. The sequence continues at coordinate 773,924 of NZ_CP010834.1, read as the reverse complement.
GATTAATTATTTTAAAAAATTCTGTTGAATGTTTTAATAATTAATGTAAAAATATCTAAAATTTGTAAATATTATTTTAAATATTGTTTTAACAATTTCTGATTGTTAATATATATCTGAATGAAAGTATAAAATATTTACTTTTGTCAAAAGATTACCGTTTACTTACGATTCTTTTTCATTGCTAAAAAAATATTATAAGATATAAAAATAATTAAAAAAAAATATTAAAAATTTAAATAAAAATTTAAAAAATATATAAAAAAATATAAAAAAAATAAAATCAGAATTCTGCAGATTCGAAAATGTCATCCCAATTTTGACAGAACCAGTCATGGGTCATTTCAAGACCATCATCAAAAGATACTTTCGGAGAGTAACCCAAAATGTCCTTTGCCTTTTCAATAGATGACAACAATTTTGTTTTGGCATCCCAATCACGGCGAGCGACAAAGTTTATTCCGGCTTCGTTTCCAGTTAATGCATTTATTTTGTTTGCCATGTCGATTACCCTGTGATCTTTTCCTGAACCAAGATTAATGGCCTCACCGATAGCTTCCTCTTCAATTCCCATTGCTATCAATCCATTGCAGATATCGTCTACAAATGTCCAGTCCCTTGTTTCAGTTCCATCCCCTGTTATCGGTAATGCCAGTCCGTTTTTAGACCAGAACATAAAGTTTGGGATTACGTTTCTGTATTTGCCCGGAACCTCTCCCGGACCGAATACATTGAAAAATCTTGCATTGACAATATTCATGTCATATAAGTTGTGGAAGTAGTTTGTGTAAAGTTCGCCTAAGAGTTTGGTTACTTGATATGGGGTGTGGAGTGAAATAGAAATATCATGCTCTTCAAACGGCATTTTTGAATCCAGGCCATAAACGCCACATCCTGATGAAGAATAAACAAACCTGTCTACTCCTGTAAGCTGTGCATATTGAAGTACTTTTAAAATTCCGATCCCATTGACCATCAAATCCTTTTCAGGATTGTCTACACTGTTCTGATTTGCAAAATGTGCTGCCAAATGATATACATAATCAGGCTTTTGCTTGAATACCCTTTTTAAAACGGCATCGTCCAAAATATCGCCTTTTATAAATTCAATATTTTCACTATCGGCAATATTCCATTCATATGCTGAGGATAGGTTATCCAATATTATTACCTTTGCACCCAAATCTGCAAATTTTTTTGTCAAGTTACTTCCGACGCAACCTGCTCCTCCAGTTACAAGGATTGTTTTGTCTTGATACTCATTATATTCACGCATAAACATCACTAAAATCTATCTTCTTGCTTTTCCTACTCTACGTGCAATAACCAATTCACCCACTGAAATTAAACCTGCAAAGAATTTTTCCAAACCGCCAGTTGCCCAGATAGCTTCACCGAAAGTGGAATTCATTATGTTTGCTTCATATTCTTCAGGTGAAATCTTTTTGCCGGTGGTTTTTTGAGATACCAATGCGGATGCCGCCATAAGCTCTTCCCAGGTTACACCGTTGAGTTGATTTTGCATTGCTTTGTATAGTTTTACAACCTTAATATCATACAATTCAGATAACAATGCTACAATATCGCAGGAACGTACCATTCCTATAACCTGTTTTTTGTCATTCAAAACAGGCACGGTAACGAACTTGTTGTTTGCTGTCAATAAAACTGCTTTTCTTGCAGGATCATTTTCATTAACAGTAGCAATTTCTTCATAACCGCTCATTATTTCTGAAATCTTTTCATTTCCTTCCCTTAAACCTTTTGTAATGTCAAATGAAGTTATCCATCCAATTAACTGCTTATCGTCATTTACAACTGGACAAGTAAAACGTCTAATTTCTTCCATTACTTTTGAAACTTCAACTACACTATCGTTAGCGTTTAAGTATACGAAATCTTTATCCATTAATTCTTTTGCTTTCATAAACAGACCCCATTTTATTCAATATCTACTCTTTTTAGAGCTCCAACCGGACAATGATTTGTGCATTCAACACATCTTACACATTTGTCATCGTCTAAAACAACTTTACCATCCACTAATTCTATAGCTCCTGTCGGACAATTCTCTTCACACAAATAACAATTTACACATGATTCATGATTAATATCAATGAATCTGCTATGAATGATAGGTCCGATGTACCTATCCAGTTCAATTGCAAAGTCATTTAGAGAGATTTCAACACAAGCTCCGCAACCAATACACATTTTTTCATCGATATGAGGATATAATTCATCTTCAATCAATTCTATGCCCAAATCCATATTCAAATCTTCAAAAAACTCTTTAAATTGAAGAGTGAATGCGTTAGTCGGACATAAGTTTGCGCAATCATCCCAATTAGTATCAATCGTATAATCAACTGAAATGCTGTTCATACGAACTACTCTGTGAGGGCTCCTCACATTGGACAAGTTATATTCAATAACCTCACGCTCGTCCTCATCATCATAAGAAACTGAATTGTTGATCAATTTGATTGCCGAAACCGGACAGGTCTGGACACAAATTTCACATTTAACACATTTATCAGTTATCTTAGCTATTCTAAAAATATTAGCTGGTTCGATTGCATTAACTGGACATTCACTAACACAGGTGTTACACCTCACACATCTTGGTGCAATAGCAATGATTTCCTGTTCTCCGCTGAAATCATTCAGTTCAAACTGGAAATCTTCACCATCATCATCTAATTCAACAGACTTCAAAAGAACTTCACGTTCCAAATTTTTCATCTGTTTTATAAAAGATACATTCATTTTTATACCAACTAAATAATTTTTTAAATAAATATAATTTTACTTAAAAGAACTCCTTAAATCCTTCAGGGAAGGGAACTTATCCATTCCAAATCCTTCGATTGACTTGCTTGCAACCCAATTTCCGATTTTGCAGGATTTTTCCAAATCGAAATCATTCAAATACGAATATAAAAATCCGCTATTGAAGCTGTCTCCGGCACCGGTAGTGTCCACAACATCGCATTCATATGCTTCAACAAAGCAGTCTGTTGAATTGTTCATTGCAAACACCCCTTTTGAGCCTTGCTTGACAACAACGGTTTCAATTCCCAAATCAAGGAAACCAATAGCCAGCTCTTTTAAGGAAGCTTCATTATTATTACATAATAATCTTAATTCCGGTTCATTGATGAGCAGAATATCTGTTCGCTCAAGAATCGGTTTTATCTCATTGAATCCTTTTTGAACATACAGCATTCCAGGATCAAAACTCAATACTGTATCTTTGCTGAGCTTTTCCAATAGCTCAATTTGAGTTTTGAATGAATCTCCAACAAAGGATGTGTAATGCATTATTTTACATCTCATAATGTTTAAAGGATTTATCTCGTCAATTTTAATTTCATCATTTACTCCAGGATCAATATACAGGCATCTTTCACCGTCCGCATCGACAAATCCAAGGCATTTGCCTGTTGAACCTGTTTCTGAGTAAATAAGATTGTTACTGTAAACGCCGTTTATGGCTAAATTGTATTCTATCAAATCTCCGTCATCGTCTTCTGCGATTTTTCCAATGATTGATGTTGAACATCCCAATCTGGACAAACCAATTATGGTATTTGCTGCGGAACCTCCTGGAGTGTCAGTTTTGCTTTTTATAAAACTTTCTTCATCTTTACCTGCGATATTTTCTACTGAATAGAGTTTATCAACATTTAAGGCTCCAAAACCTATAATTTCTGCATTTAAGTCATTATCTAAAATTTCCATTTAAAACCCTACTTTAAAATATCTAATAAATTAATATTCTTGTCTCCAAGCTTGCCATCAAAATTGCCTGCTGATATTCCGATTACACCGTCAAATTCCAAAGCGGCATCAATACCTGCCTTAACGGCTTTGTTCATGGATTCTTCATCAATTGCATTAATCACAACTTCAGGAATGTAGTTAACTCCTTCAGGAACTTTAGAAACATCTCCTAAAGATTCTTTTAAAGAAGGACAATAAAAATGATTGGTTGTTGGTCCGATTTCAGGATAGTTTGTTTCTGGTTTTGATGCTGCAGAACAGATATCAAATGGTGCTGTAGCTCCTTCAACATCCATTATTGCATCAATAATTGCATCACCTGCATCCAATACTGCTTCGGGTGTGGAACATAAATACCAGAAGTTACCTCCCATTATCCCATCATTAATCCTGAATTTTTCTTCGATTTGGAAATCCGGAACTGCAATTGGAACATTAATCATTTTTCTTCCGTATTCCTCTACAATCCATTCATATCCATCACCGCAGTGACCTACGATATCCATCATTTCAATGAATTCATCACTGTCCTTATCAGAATAATCAAAAATACGGGTAAACGGTTTAACCAGCACATCCTGTCTTAACCTATATGAAAGTTCAAATGCGAACTTTTCAACGTCATCCCCGTCTAGCCAGTATTGAACAACGGCGCCTAATCTGCCGTCCGGGGTTTGAGATTCATCTAAAAATCCTTCTACACCACCTTCAACTCTGCCTATCACTGCACTTGGTGTTGAAGTTGAATCATAAGCTGCTCTTCTTACAATTTTCTCATTTGGTCCTGTAATTAAAGCTCTTACATATTTTCCTTCAAAGGCTTCGAAGAATGTGTCTTGTACTTTATCATAACTCATTTTAATTCACCAATTTTATCCTAATCCACCTATATCCTGACCACGAATATTATTTCTCATTTCCTTGCTTGGTTTTAAAATATCATCAAAATTGTCATCTGTGATAATTTGAATTATCGGATAATCTTCATTATTGAATACTGAGAAAAACTTATTTTTTATATCTGAATTAATATTGTAGTCATCAAATAAACTTTCATAATCATCTGAATTATTATAATCATTAATAAATTCTAAAACCTTATTTTTATTATTTTCTGCATAAATATTGGCAATGACAGCTGTTGTAACCGCACTTGGTGAAACTATAGCTATTTCAGCCACTTTCAATGGATATTCATTTCCATTGAATGATATGCTTATGCCATTGTTTTTGCGTGCAAATTCCAGCGGCTCCACATCGGTAATGCTGTCGCCAATATATAAAATCTCATCAGTATCTATGCCATCCCTTTCAATTATTTCATCAATGGCCAATTTTTTGCCTTCACCACCGACAACATCAACATCCTTAATGTCTTCATAAAATCCCATCTTTACGATTTCACTGAAGAAGATGTCATCGAACAGCTCATAATCTGTTGGGTTGGCTAAAATCAACTCCTTGAATTCATTGATTTTCTTAAGTTCGTCATCATTTAAAGTTATGTTATCTAGATTGACCTTCGTGTAAAATGTATTTTCAAATGGAACTTCCATATAATTTGATACAGCTTCAATATATTGGCCATAACTGGTGCTAACTATGTAAGTATTCATAGCATCTTTCAAATAGCTTAACAGAAATTTGGAATCATTTACTGAATAAATATGTTTTTGTGAAAAATCAATCAAATCCTTGTTTTTAAGATTTTCTGATATGAAAAACGGTAAAATTAACTTTAAGGTATTTCCTGCTTTATAATTTTCTTTTTTAACAATGTCTGCCAAATAATCATCGTACAAACTGAGTATCTTAAATAGTTCACCACCGTTTTCGATGAAATTGGCTGATAATTCAAAAGCATTATCATTTAATGTTAATGGACCTTCACAATCAGTAATAAATGATTTTTCAAACATCAACTCACCTGAAATTAACAATTCTAATTGCATCAAGAGGACAAATCGCCTCACATTGCCTACAGTAAATACATTTTTCAATGTCAAAGTCTATCTTATCATCATTCAATGTCAATGCCTCGACAGGACAATTTTTAACACAAATTGCACAGGCTTGACATTTGGTGCTTGAAAGTGAGAAATCACCTAACCTTTGGTCATGCAAATATGACCTTGCATAATACAAATCAGTGTCTTTGCTGTAGAAATAATCATCATAAGCGCCGATTGCATCAAATTTGCATTGCCCTACACATTTTCCGCAGTATACACAATTATCCTTAATGGTAATTGGATTAGGGCCGTTCAATTGAATTGCACCAACAGGACATACGTTCAAACAGTCACCGCATGCAATACATTTGTTATCATAGACTTCAATGTTCCTATCCATCAGATATGATCCAAACAGCTTTGTGAAGTTATCAATTTCGATATTGGTGTCTAGACTGATTTTTAATTCCTTCTCCATCAAATCATTGACCTTATACTCAATGAAGTTTTCAAAGCTTTGGTCATCAAATTCCAATGCTGTGGATTTACCTACTTTTTCTAAAACCTTGTTTAGACTGATAAGATTTAATGACAATATCTTTATGTCATGGTCAACAATTGTAGACACAATATCAAACGATTTGATCTCACTATACATTTTATAAGCTTTTTTACGTGAAGAATACCTGATTGCTGTTGAAGGACAGGAATGCATACATTCCTCACATCTTGCACAGTAGCCAGGATTGATATAAGGCAATTTATTTGTTCTTGCAACATTTATCGCACCCATCGATGGGCAGACCCTTGTACAGGTCATACAACCGATACATTTATCCTGGTTAACGATAATGGCTTTACCTCCCTTAACGGTTTTAGGAAGCAATTCACCGTATTTAATAGCGTCAGTAGGACATACTCTGAAACAGTATCCGCAACGAACACAAGTATCCTTATCAATTTCACTATGAGGTATTTCCTTTCCATCCGAAACTATGTGTATGGAACCGTTTTTACATGCCTGGACACATGCTCCACAAGCCTTACATAATTTGACATTAATATTTGGAACGTTTTCTTTTATTGGTGGAGCCATATGCACATCCAATGAAATGGCATCATGCGGACAAGCATTACGGCATAATACACAACCGAAGCAAGTATTTCTTATTTTTACAAAACCTTCCTCTTCATCAATATAAATTGCATCAATAGGACAGGAGTTAAGACAAGGCTTGTCTTTACAATCCATACAGCTTGTTTGGTCGATTAAATAATCAACATCAACATGTCTTAAAGGTCTTGGTGTTTTTGTATAACTATCAATCATAACACTCACTCCACAATATCCTCATTTAAATTAGATGCTTTAACGGTAACATGAATGTTTTCACCATCATCCAGCAGGAATTTGGCAATGAAATATTTGATCACTGAAAATGGACATGTCTGATAACATATACTGCAGCGTAAACATCTATCTCTATCTCTTACAATCGTATCTTCTTTTTCATCAAATGAAATGCATCCGGTAGGACAGTCAGTAATACAGAGTTGACATTTTTCACATCTGTCCTTGTCCCAATCGATAACTCTGATTTTAAGCCTATTTACTGCATTGGTTATTATTTCCAAAGCAATTTCCTCATCAGGAATAATCCTTAATGCATCATCCCATATTTCTGAAAGCGGAACATCATATTGCAGGAGCCCATTTTTCTCCAAAGACCTTAAATCTTCTTCCTTATTGTTGATGTAATCCTCCAAATAGTTTACACATAAAAGAATCAGATCCTTTTGGTCCTGCAGGTTATCAACAAAGACTCCTTTCATAGCCCCATTTACAGGGCAGATATCAAGACAGTCCCCGCAGGAAATACAATTAAGCTGGTCTACGACAAGCTTGCCGTCAACAAGATGTATTGCATCGACCGGACATTGCTTCATACATTTTTTACATTTAATACATAAATAATCATCAACGATATATTGCCTTTTTGATGGAATTAAATTAAATTCAGGCAAAATTAAATGGTTTAAACCACATTCCAAAGTTTTAGGATCAGTAGGACATACTTCAGCACAAAAACCGCAACGGATACAGGCGCCAGGTGTAATGACAGGATATGTCAATCCTTCACCTGTCTCATCATCCTTTTGTCTAACGATTTTGATTGCATTAGGGGATGGACATGAAACAGTACAGGCACCACATCCTATACAGTATTCCTTGTTGACTTTCGGAAAGTCCCTGAATCTTTCCGGTTTTTCTACAATTTCCGGATCGGTTTTTGCATCTGCAAAAGCATCCGCCCAAGCCTTTCTTGCAAAATCAAAAATATACCACATTAGAGATGACATTTATATCACCTCGTGAATGTTTTTGAATTCTGTTTTTCCATGCTCATCAGTAATTGCAACCCTTTCAGCGCAAGCGACACAAGGGTCACAGGATGCGTAAGTTGAAACTGCATCTGCAACTGTTGGAACATCACGAATCATATATTTTGCACAGGCATCCATATTGGAAATACTTGGTGTTCTAATGGAAATATGCTTAATTAAATGTCCATTAGTTTCAATCATGTAGGTAACTTCACCACGAGGAGCTTCATTTCTGCGCATTGCATAACCTGATTTCAAATCAGCGGGAGTACGGATTTCACCTTTAGGTATATTTTCAATAGCTTGTCTGATTAAGCTGATTGATTCTGGAATTTCATCAAATCTGGTTAATGTTCTTGCGTAATTGTCTCCTTCTTTTCTTCTGATTACCTTAAAATCAAAATGATCATCATAAGTATAATGGCCAATCCTGTAATCCTCTTTAACATCGGAAGCCCTTCCTATAGGACCGACAGCCCGGCCTTTGATGGCTTCTTTTTTAGTCATTACACCTATTCCTTTACATCTCAATGCCAATGCAGGACCTTCTGCAAATAGTGCACGGGTTGTTTCGAAACCTTCTTCGATTTTTTCAAGGTTTTCCAGTATCGGCTTGAAGTGACGTTCATCGGCATCCATTCTAACACCACCAACAACATTCCAACCCATATTGACTCTATTTCCTGTCAATAATTCGATTGCATCCATTGCGTATTCCCTCAATTCCAAAACATGCATGAATAATGTTTCATGGTCCATTGATTTGAAAAATGTGGAATTGGCTAGGAAATGGCTTTGAATCCTATCAAGTTCATTTGTAATGACTCTTAAGAATTGGGCTCTTAGCGGAACGTCAACATCTGAAATTTGTTCAATGGTTTCTGCGAAGGTCTGTGTGTGCTCATATGAACAGATACCACATACCCTTTCGGAAAGGTAAATTCCTTTCTGCCAAGTTTGTCCTTCAATTATCTTTTCAATACCTCTGTGAACATAACCGAATTCAATCTCTGCTTTAACAACACGTTCACCTTCAGTCTGAAGCTTGAGTCTGATTGGCTCTTTTAAGGCCGGATGGATTGGACCAATAGGCACTATCATTTCTCTTCCCTCCCACGATCGGCAATAGCTTGTGGACCCACAGCTAGAATAGCTTCCAAAATCTCGCTAGGTCTAGGTGGACATCCTGGAATGGCCGCATCAACTGGAATAAAGTCAGAAGCAGGGGCATGAACATGGCCTCCCTCCTGATTGAATACATCTCCAGATTGCGGGCAGTTTCCAACAGCTACAACAATTTTAGGTTCAGGAGCCTTATCATAGACTCTCTTTAAGTTGTCAACCCATTGTTCAGTAACTGCGCCAGTCAACAATAGGACATCAGCTTCACGAGGATTATTCTGAACGTAAATTCCATACTGCTCTAAATCGTATCTCGGAGACAATAATGCGACAACTTCAACATCACAACCGTTGCATCCTCCACAATTTACAATGCAGACATGAATTGAGCTCTTCCTCACAGCGTCCTTTATAGCATCTAACATTGTACTCCCTCTTAATTTTCTATAATCTAATAAACATTAATATTTAGCTTCTTCTTTCAATAATTCATATAACTCTAACTGGCCTTCCTTCAGCACTTCTTCATAAGGCCTGCCTTTTTTAACTTCTTCAACTAGTTTCATCTTTAATTTTTTACCCTCTTCAGGAGGCACTATCTCCAATGTGCCGATAAACCAGCACAACCTTAAATCTGCATTGAACTTCTGATATAGGCAAATGTCTCGTGCTGACTCCAATGTACCATGCAACGCTTCAAGTGTGCCTAAATCAAACAGAGAGAAGAACAAATCTTCTACCTCTTCAGCAGTACAATCAAAATCCTTGGAAAGTGGAACTATAATGTCTCTTTGCCAAGCATAGCTTTTAATTATTCTCTTTTGCATCACTCTTAATTTAGCATCATCATCCATTCCAATCACATCATAGTGCCAATTTTAATAAAATATATAATAATCGCAATTATCAAACCTACTGCGGTTTCTTTTCTACCGTATCCAGGCCTTCCCCCCATTATAAACCCTGCAAGGAGAAAACCGATTGCTGATAAAATCATATTGCCTGAACAGAATGCAAGACACCATCCTACAATTGCAACTATTGCAAACGGAATGTTGAACTCGGGTGCTGCAACATAAGGCTCGCCATGCAATTTATAACTGTAAAGCAAACCCAAAATGGATCCAACAGCAAATACAAGTATATAAATCATATAATCTAACATAATATCTCCTACATTGGTTTATAAAGTAATATAAATGAACAAATAATTGCTATTAAAGTTATAACAAAACATATTTTCTCTATACTTTCAATCTTGTGTGCAAAGTTGCCCTTAGCATATAATGTAAATATCGCTAGGATTATTCCGATAACTACTATAGGAAGTATGATTATTGAGTGGAAAACTGAAGTCAACAGGCCCACGACAATTATGCCAACAGCAACCAATGAAGTCAAATAGACAATTACATTTTCACTATTCATGCTACCACTCCTGTAAATATCATTATTATTGTTCCGAAGAAGCATATTGCTCCGATAGTAATTTGTGTCATTACTGAATGATTTGGACTTAAGATTGGTGTTGTAGCATTAATGAATCCTGTAATGAATGTGATTGCAAGCATACCAATCAGATATCCAACGGCATCCAATGGACCGAAGAATATTGTTAAAAATACCCATAGCAACACATACCATGCAATTGACTCTGAAAATAGCATGAATCCCCTTAAGAATCCAAAGTGCTCTGTTTCAAATCCGGAAATCAAAGCCTTGTCTTTTGTAATTGCAAATGGAGAGTATGGGGATTTGGTAATAATCAGCATGAAAAACATCAATGCCGCAAGTGGAATTGTAAATATCAAAGGACCATGAGCTGACTGATAAGCAATGATTTGGTTAATGTTCATGGATCCTGTTACCAAATAAACAAATACTATTGCCGCAAACAGCGGAAGTTCAGTTGCCGCAGACAATACTGCCCTTACACAGCTTAATTTACCATATGGTGAACCTGAACTTGACCCGGCATTATGTTCAACGATTTTATAGACTGCATAAACACCGAACAATATCAATAAGGAATCATGAGCTACAGGACCTGCAATAACACCCACAATCCAGATTAACGCCAATATAAACACGATTCCAATATAAAACACTTTTGAAACTGTTTTTGGAATTGCAGTTTCCTTAAAGAAAAATTTCAGGGAATGAAGCAAATGCTGGACAATAGGAGGTCCTGGACGTTTCTGAACACGAGCCATGATTTTTCTATGCAAACCTAGAAGAAGACTTCCTGCTAGAAATGCAATAATTACTTGAATTAAAATTTCTGCCATTAAATTCATAATACCACTCTAATATCCAGTAAACGGTTCTTTCACCCTTTCTTCCGCATCTTCAGGCCTTGGTTTAGCCATAGTTAACAATCCTAAGGATAAAACCCATAACGGTATACCAAAGATAGCTACAGTATAAACAATCCATGCTTCAAAGTCTATAACCAAACAAGCAAGAATAGCTATTGTTGACAATACCAATAATACAATACATAAACTTTTTTGACTATCCATACTTACCACTACCACAATACCAATAATAAAATTTCAACAGCTCTTACAATAATAAACAATGAACTTAAGTGAATGATAACGATAAATGGGGAACCTGCAGTCCTAAACATTTCCGCCTTACTTGCGAAAAATGGTGCAACTCCACTTTCTCCCAAAATACCAATCAACATCAACGCAGCACCAAAGACTACCATCGGGCTTGCAGGCATTTGAGACAATACTGCAAGAGATAATGTTCCAGTTGATGCAAGAATAATGGCCGCACCGCCAAACAACGGCAAACTGCACATCATAGCTATCAAACCATAGTTGAATGCTGAATTCAATACGCTTGTCTGTTTAACGGCTGAAACAATACCTATATTCAAAATACCAACCAATGCCATAAACAGTGTAAAGTTAAATAAATCTCCAGTAATCATTGCCCCTGCAGATGCGATACCACAGAGTACTGACAGGAATCTTCTTTGTTTAAATTCCTTAGGACCTACTTTAACTTCGGTATTGTTCAGATAATGCATTGTAGCCTCTATTTGAGTTTCAGGCTTACTGAATGCAATCAATACAGTGAACCCAAGCAGAACTGCGAAAAGGAACAAGTTAAATGGTGTAAGGTACAGCACTATGTCCCCAAGCGGGATTGTACCAAGCAAATCTCCTCCAAGTGTAACAAAATCCATACTCATCACCTACTCCTTATCAATGTCCTCTCTCATAAGCAGTCCCATAAGTCCTACTTTTGAAGCTACTTTTAACAATAGTCCGCATGCTGCTAAGAATAAACTTAATAACCAATATTGAGGTGTTACAAAGAACAATAGGAAACCGATTATCCATAAACACCATGAAATTCCGGAAACACCTGCAACACCATCCAAAATAAGCACAGGAAGACCCCTTGCTTTTTTAGACAATGCATATAATACAATTCCTCCACCAGCTACTGCACCACCAGTAAAACCAGTCAGGAATATACCATAACCAATCAGAACCAATGCAATGAAGTTAGGTGCTGTATTTAAAATCTCCATGTTTAGGGTAAATGGCTGAGGGAATAATGATGAAGACTTGGATAAGTTTCTTCTAGGATTATTCTCAATGATACGCATTTCCCTTGTAATCAAAATTTCAGAGATTGCTAAAGTTTCTGCCAGTTCAACTACCAGACCCGGCAAAATCAAAGCTTCCGCAAGGTCAGTTCCAACAGCAGACACTACCAATATCATTGCAAGGCCAACCAAATCAGTTAAGATAAGAATGTGTAGCTCTTCTCTTTTAAGCGCTATTGCCATGGTTCCAATGAAACCAACAATTAATCCTGCATAGATTGCTGGCAAATACATGCTCAAGAATGCTGCAGGAACATGAGGAGGTACGAAAACAACCATCAGTTATCCCTCCTTAATTGTTTTGATCTTGCTTTAACATCATTCGCCTTAACTTCATTAGCCACCTTGGTTGAATCAGTTATAGCTTTTTTAACATCTTTTCTAATCTCATTCTCATCATTTTTTCTATTCATTGTATAATTAATAGACAACCATGATGCAATGATAAATGACATCATTAATATTGAAGATTCAAGTATTGTATCGAAACCTCTTGTATAATACAATATTTCATCTATAAGACCGCCAGGAGATGAATAAATTGAAGTACCGAAGTAAGGTGATATCGATGACACCCATTGAGCCAGCGGTGACATATAACCTGTAATCATTCCCAATTCGGCTGCATTCTCAGGATATTGAGGATTAATGGTTCCTGGCTGTTTTAATACTTCACCACCCCTATCATATGGAGCGATTGCTAAACCGTCATCAATTTGCTCTTGAGGAGCTGGTCTAACATACAATTGATCTGGGTTTAAAGCCATTGGGACAATTAGGCCTATGATTAAAATGATTCCTAAGCTGAATGCAAAAAGACGAGGAATATTTTTTGGTTCAGCTAGTTTGTTCCATAAGACTCCTATTCTCATACATCTGCCCCCATTTCTTCCAAACGAATAATAGCTCTAAATAGGATTAAAGTAATAATAACGGTTGTAGCCAAGAATGTCAATAACGCCAGAACGTGATTATAACATAATAAAACCAAGCAGACACCGATAGATGCAACTTCAGTATTGAATGTCCTTACAATAGGGTCGTTTACTCCAGGACCCCATGCTGTAGCAATACTTCCTACAATTGCCAGAATTATTCCAAAGTAGAAAAATAATGAAACGCTAATCATTTGCATCACCACTTGCAAGCTTATTTTTTCTGATTTCATTAATTTTCACAATAGCCAAAATGAACACTAATGTAGATAATGGATCTGCTAGGGCTGCAAACATTGCAACATCCAAATATTTGAATAGTACAACCACTAAAACGAAACCTGCATCAAGTATTGAAAACATTATAACCTTATCCAATGGTTTTTCAAGGAATATTATACCGAATGCTCCGATTACCATTAAAGCGATTGCGATTATTGATACGAAAAACTCCATTTATCTCACTCCAACAGTATTTCATCATCTAACCTTTTTAAGGTATAAGCAATTGCGTTTGCACTAATTGTAGAACAGATAAAGAACGCCGCAGCAACAACAAGAGCAAAAGGAGTATTGATTACCAATGCTATAATAGCTGATACTCCAAATCCGATTACATTTATGTATAAAAGTCTTTCAGCTCTGTTTCTTGTTACTAAAGCTCTTAATGCTACGAATATGACTATGATACCTATAATTTCAACATACATCTAATCACTCCCTAGCATGCCTATTGAATTTTTTTGCAATCTTTCCTAGGACTATGGAAGCCTTTGCTTGGTCTATTCCCATGATTGTCAATATCGCAATAACCATACCGACAATGAACATTTCAGGTGCCATGCCCATAAATGAACAGATGGAAATGATAGCTGTTGCTGTCAAACACCCTGTAGTTCCGGCATAACCCGGATCAGCGCATAGTCTATTTCCAATAAACACAAAGAATGCTGCTATTATTCCCCCAGGAATTCCCAAAAGCAAATATCCAATAGAAGCTAATAATGTACCAGCAGACGCGTCCGGAGAACATAAAATGTTTCCTTGGAAGAATCCGCCAGCAATGTCTCCCCCTCTTTTTTCGACATCTTGTCCAATATTCCTGGCTCCTCTAACTCCAGGCTGTTCGGGAAGTCCGAAATATGTGTCTACAATTACAAAATTCAACCAACAGAGAATTGCTGCAATTACAATTCCAATTACTTCACTCATTAAATATCCTCCCCCTCATCTTCATTTAGAGGCTTTGGAAATACAAAATCAAATAAATATTTCACAAATAATGCAGATAAAATACCTATAATAACCGCCAATACAAGTCCATTGTACATGAAAGTGTAATTTAAAACTAAAAATATCGAAAGGATGCCCGCAGCTATTATTGGAGTTGGATATATAGCACTTACATCAAAAGAATACCTATATGGTTTGCCAGGTAACAATGGGATTTTCAAAACTAACGCCAAAGCAATTGAAACAATAATAGCTACAATATAAGCTATAATAATATCAAATGGACCAATGGTTATATTGCTTAACCCAAACACATTACCATAAGAAGCAAAGAATATGGTACTATCAACCAAATCAAACATATTATTAGACTCCTCTTATAAAATAATATACATATAAAAATATATAAATATTGTTACTTAAAAATAATAAATAATAGCTTAATTATAAATAAAATTAATTATTGGTGGCTAAATGAAAAATAAAAATATTTTAATTACAGGTGGGCTTGGATTTATCGGTTCTCACATCGCAGATGAAGTTTTAAAGGACAACCAAGTCACAATACTGGATAATCTATCCACTGGGAATATTAATCATTTAAATGAACCAGAACATAATAATTTAAAAATAATCGAAGGAGACATTCGCAATACTAATTTAGATGATTTAACATCAAATATAGATTATATATTCCATCTTGCAGCTATGGCAAGTGTTCCATTGAGTATCGATAAACCCGTTGAATGCACAGACATAAACCTTAATGCCACCGTGAAACTTTTAAAATCTGCTGTTGACAACGATGTTAAGAAAATAATATTCTCATCTTCCTCATCAGTATACGGCCAAAATAGGAATATGCCTTTAAAGGAAAGCGAGCAGCCGATGCCTACATCACCTTATGCGGCATCAAAAGCGAGCTGTGAGCTGTATTTGAAGTCATTTTATGACAGTTATGGCCTGAATTATGTTTCACTAAGATATTTCAATGTATTTGGTCCAAAGCAGGATAAAAATTCCCAATATGCTGCGGTGATACCTAATTTCATTACTGCAATCCTTGAAAACACCCAACCCGAAATTTATGGGGACGGCGAACAGACCAGGGATTTCATCTACATCAAGGACGTCGTAAAGGCAAACATAAATGCCTGCGAATCAGATTATAACGGAATTGTAAACATCGCATCCGGTGAGAAACTGAGCATAAACAGATTATATGAAATAATAAAAGAGACCCTTAACAGTGATTTGGAACCTATTTATCTTCCGGAACGCCAAGGGGACATCAAACACTCACTGGCAGACATCAGCAATATGGAAAAAATCAACTTGAAAATAGATTCTACAGACTTTGAAAATCAGCTAATTGAAACCATAAACTGGTTCAAAACAATTTTATAATCCCTTTTTTTGAAAAAATAAAAAAAATAAGAATAGAATCCGACCTTAATTAAAAAGGTTAGATTCCTCCAATTTTTCTTCGAAATATTTAGTGCGCTTATCGAAACTACGTTTTAAAATGATTGATATTAAAACAACAGCCATTCCTAATCCCAGCAGTATTAAGAATGACGGTATGTAATTAGCCCATATCAAACCAAGCTGCGCTTCACGAACAATATTTATTGCATGAGTCATTGGTAAATAAGGATACAGTACTCCAAAGATCTTATTCATAATTTCAACCGGATAAATACCTCCAGTACCTGAAATCTGGAACACCAATAAGATAATTGCTATTCCTTTTCCAACATCACCCAATACGGATATCAGCGAATAGATCAGTCCCATAAATATCACAGCAACGAAGTAACATGAAAGAATGAAAACTAAATGGTTATGAATATCAATTCCAAGCAGATAACATCCTAACAAGGTTATAGTAGTCTGCAATATAGCTATAATGCTGAATAATGATAATTTAGCCAAGTACATTTCATGAGGCCTATACTTAGTACCGATACTTGTTCCTGTCTTCAACATTACACAAGTAATCAATGCACCAACCCACATACATAAAACCAAATAAAATGGAGACACCTGTGAACCATAGTTATGGGTTGGGAATTCTTCATGCCTATCCAATTTAACCGGAGAATAGAAATAATCACCGACTTGACTTTCATTTAAACCAGTCACATCATCCAAACCGGCAGCAGCTCCTGCCAGTGAACTTGAAGCAGTGAACAATGCTGAAGCAGCAGAATTCGCAAGCAATTCCGCACCAGCAGCTAAACTTAAAGTACCACTAGCCAATTCATCAGACCCGGTTGCAAGATCGTTTGCACCACCAGATAACTGATATGCTCCATCAGATACTGCATGAGCACCATTATCCAAATCATTCAATCTGCCGGACACATTTGAAACCTTAGTCGAAATATTATCGACCACTTCATGAATTATAGGACTGGAAGTATGGTCTTTAATTACTACTGCAGCATCATCTACAGCAGTTGAAACCTCATTGGCTTTTGTAGAGACTTGATGAGTCCCGTCAGCCACCTGAGATGCTCCACCAGCCAATTCACTTGCACCTGAAGACAATTGATGAGCACCGCTTGACAATTGGTTAGCACCACCAGCCACCTGACCGGCACCGCTAGACACTTGACCTGCACCGTTTGACAACAATACTGCACCACTTGACAATTGGGATGCACCGGAAGCCAAACCGTCCTGTAATTCTCCAAGCTTATCATAAGCTGCAACATTAATAAATGTAACTATCTCTGCATTAATGTTATTATATACTGCTTTTGCAGCGGCATCAGCTAACTTGGCGGCAACAGGGTTTGTTTTTTCATTAACATAATATTCCAGTATCGCCGAATGCGGTTTATCGGTTGTAATCGAAACAATCGATTGACTAAAATTGGCAGGAACCACCATACCCGCATAATACTTTCCATTATGAACGCCTTCCCGCAGTTCATCCGAGCTGACAAATACCCATTCAAAGTCAGTGTTGTTTTTCAGCATGTCAACTAGATCTTTTCCAGCATCTATTTTCATGCCCTGATAAATAGCTCCTTTATCTTCATTTGCAATTGCAAATTGAACATGATCAGTATTTTCATATGGGTCCCAGCACGCATAAATGTTTATTAAACCATATAAAGAAGGCAATATCATTATTGCTATCAATACCAATACAACAATGGGATTTGCAGTTGTAGATTTTAAATCTAATTTCAATATTTCAAAAATATTTTCCCTAGTATTTTTTCTAAACTCAAGTATATCCCTTAATGAAACCATTACGATTCTCCAAATAATTTATACCTTAATGCTTCAACCCTTACTGAAAAATCATAATCGCCATGCATCAAAATTCCATGAGATTATCGATGACGTCAACTGCAGCTGAAGCAAGAATTAATTCTTTTGCCTGTAAAATAATTAATCCTATAAAATGGCAAATAACCTTTTAATTACACCATTAATATTATTTTATAAATGAACTTATAAAAGATTTTCTATAATCTTTTTAAAAAGAAAGTATATTCTAAACTGAATATTTTGGATAAATAGTGCTAATCAAAATTAGTTTATTAAAAAAAATTAAAAAAAATTAGTGGAAACCACAACCGCTGCAAGTTTCACATTTTTCCTCTTCTGCAGGATCATATTGTTTATCCTCTTGAAGAGTTGCTGAGATAAAATATTGATCAAACGTATCTTTACTTTTTAAAACTGGAGAAAGACCTTTGAAATCACATTTGATATCACCAGTTCCCCCAATATCAACCATAATCGGTTCGCCTAACTTAAATCTTTTGAAATAGGATTCCACTTCATCCTTCAAATCCCCAGGCACTCTAAAATTAAAAGATAGGATATTGTTCTCCTTCATTTTTAGACCAACATATTTCTGGTCGATTTCAAAGTTTAAACCTAATTGCTTTTTGAAAATTACATTAGTACCAATTTCTGATGATGCCATGATTTTACTCCATTTTTCTAATTAATATATTAATTAATTGTTTTAGGATTATATAACTTTTATGAAAAAAATAGTTTACCAAAAATCTAGCCGAAAAATAAAAAAAGTTAGGTTGATCATGCTAAAATCAATTTTTCGAGGTTTCCAAAAATAATGGAAGCTGTAAATGAGCATAATAGCCCAAACTTAACATGATTAACACACTTCCTTTTATATTCAATATTTTTCAATGATTATATGCTGATTGGACATCCAATATGAAGACATACAGTATTAAGACTTGCAGATGACAGCTGCGAATTTCACAATACTTTTTTTAAAAAAAGAACAATTTGTAACGAATTATCATGATTTTTAATAAGCTTTATATAATTTTAAATTCAAATCTACTATATGTTATAATATATATAATAATTATAATATCATAATCAATTAAAAAAAATTAGGTGTTTATTAATGAATCAATACAACAAAGATATTGGAAACAGAATTAGAGAATTGAGAGAACTATCCGACATTACTATTAAAGAAATTTCACAAGAGCTAAACATTACAGAAGAAACCTACATCCAATATGAAAATGCTGAAGCAGACATTCCGGCAAGCTTCTTATATGAACTTGCACATATTTTTAAAGTTGATTTAGGCTTATTATTAACTGGTGAAGAAAGCAGAATGAGTATTTTTGATATTACTCGTGCAAACAAAGGAATTTCAGTAGACAGAAGAAAAGAATATACTCATGAAAACTTATGTTCAAATTTCATTAATAAAAAAGCAGAAACATTCCTTGTTGTAGTGGACCCTGAAAAAAATCCTGTTCCTTCACTTAATTCACACCCTGGTCAGGAATTCAACTATGTTCTTGAAGGTTCCTTAAAAATTTATATACACAACAACGAAATCGTGTTAAATGAAGGAGACTGCATCTTCTTTGATTCAACACACAGACATGCAATGGTAGCACTAAACGACAAACCCGCTAAATTCTTAGCAGTAATCATATAACATTTACAAAGGAGTAATTTTAATGACAGCAGTAATCGGAGATTTTTTAGAGAGAGTTGACTTCAACTCATATGAAGACTTTTTTGAAAACTTTAAATTAAAATATGATGATGACTACAATTTCGGATTTGATGTGGTCGATAAATATGCTGAAATAGACCCTGATAAAATAGCATTGATTTGGGTCAATGACGATGATGAAGAGCATACCTTCACATTTAAGGAAATGAAGGAATATTCCAACAGAGCCGCCAACCTATTTAAAAGATTAGGAATCGTTAAAGGCGACCGCGTAATGCTAACCCTTAAAAACAGATACGAATTCTGGTTCTGTATGATTGCATTGCACAAGATTGGGGCAATACCAATTCCTGGAACACACATGCTGAAACTTCATGATATTGATTTCAGAATAAAGGAAGCTGAAGTTAAGATGGTAGTATCCGTAGAAGAGGATTCATTGCTTCCTGATTATGAAGCAGCTGAAAAATCATTAGGAATCGATTTGATAAAACTGGTTATCGAAACCGACAGGGACGGCTGGATCAACTTCAATAAGGCAATCATGGAAGAAAGCCCGGAATTTGAAAGGCCAACCGGCGAAGACAAGACCTATGCGGAAGAAGTTTTCTTAATCTATTTCACTTCAGGAACCAGCGGCCCTCCAAAAATGGTTTCACATAAGCATACCTACTCATTAGGACATATCCCAACTGCAAAATACTGGCATAATGTTGTTGAAGACGGAATCCACCATACAGCTGCAGATACCGGTTGGGGAAAAGCGGTATGGGGAAACCTCTATGGTCAATGGATTGCAGGAACATCCATATTCATTTACGATTATGACAGGTTCAACGGAATCAAATTGCTTGAAAAAATCATCAAATATAAAGTGGATACATTCTGTGCACCACCTACAATTTACAGATTTATCATCAAAGAAAATATCGAAGGCTATGACCTTTCAAACTTAAAATACGTTACAACTGCTGGCGAACCGCTTCCTCCAGAAGTGTCTGAAAGATTCTATGACCTTTCAGGTTTAAGAATTAAAGAAGGATTCGGTCAAACTGAAACAACACTATCCATTGGAACATTCATCTGGCTAGATGCAAAAGTTGCTTCCATCGGTAAACCTTCCCCACTATTCGATTTGGAATTGTTGGATGAAAACGACAACAGAGTGGAAATTGGTGATGAAGGGGAACTATGTTTCAAAATGAATGACGGACCAAATCCAGGATTATTCAAAGATTATGTAAATGACGATGAAAAATACAAAAAACAAATCCACGACGGATATTACCATTGTGGAGACACCGCCTGGGTTGATGAAGACGGATACGTCCACTTCGTCGGAAGAAACGATGACATCATCAAATCTTCAGGTTATCGTATTGGACCGTACGAAGTAGAAAGTGCAGTCCTATCACACGAAGCAGTTGCACATTGTGCTATTACCGCTTATCCTGATGAAGTAAGAGGTCAAATCGTAAAAGCAACAATTATTTTACAGCCTGGCTTTGAACCATCAGATTCATTAACTAAAGACATTCAAAATCATGTGAAAAGAGTTACAGCTCCTTATAAATACCCAAGAATGGTTGAATACACAGACGAAATTCCTGAAACCATCAGCGGTAAAACAAGGAGAGTTGAAATAAGAGAAAAAGACCAAAAATAGATGATATAATGACAGAAGAAATATCTTATCCAGTTATCAATAAAGAGATTTGCAAAGGCTGTATGAGATGTATAGTCGGATGTCCTCAAAATGCAATATTACTTTCACAAGACATGAACAACGCAGGATATCAATTTGCTTATTATAGTGGAAATGGCTGTACAGGATGCAAAGACTGTTACTTTACCTGTCCAGAACCATTAGCATTAGAAGTACATCAATATAAAAAAATCGTTGACGATTCAGTTGCAAAAATGATTAAAGCCAAAGCTAATCAAGGGGGAAATTAAATGAGTAATCAAATGGTAAAAGGAAATACTGCAGTTATCATTGGTGCAATGTATGCTGGTTGTGATTGTTTCTTTGGATACCCAATTACTCCTGCAAGTGAAATTCTACACGAAGCATCAAAATACTTCCCAATGGTTGGAAGAAACTTTGTGCAGGCTGAAAGTGAAGAAGCATCAATCAATATGGTTTACGGTGCATCAGGTACCGGCCACAGAGTAATGACTTCCTCATCAGGACCTGGTATCAGCTTAATGCAAGAAGGATTCACATTCCTTGCGGGCGCAGAACTTCCTGCCGTAATCGTTGATATTATGAGAGCAGGACCGGGACTTGGAAATATCGGACCTGAACAAGGGGACTACAACCAGATTGTTAAAGGTGGAGGTCACGGAAACTATAAAAACATAGTTTTAGCTCCAAACAGCGTTCAGGAAATGTGTGACTTGACAATGAAGGCATTCGAACTTGCAGACAAATGGAGAAATCCTGTAGTCGTTTTGGCAGATGGTACCTTAGGCCAAATGGCTGAACCGTTAGTTTTCCCAGAAGAAGCTATTGAGCCAAAAAACGACAAGCCTTGGGCAGTTAAGGGGAACAAGGACACTATGGAAAATCTTATCACTTCAATCTTTAACGACTTCAATGACTTGGAGGATTTCAACTACAAGCTTCAGGAAAAATATGCTAAAATCGAAGCTGAAGAGGTTGTCTATGAAGAGTACCAAGTTGAAGATGCTGAAATCGTTTTGGTTTCATATGGTATCAGCAGCAGAATCGCAAGATCCGCCGTTGACAAAGCCCGTGAAAATGGTATAAAGGTCGGGCTTTTAAGACCTATTACATTATCACCTTTCCCAGTTGACAAGATAAAAGAATTGTCAGACAAAGGCGTCAGCTTCATCTCAGTTGAAATGAGTAACGGCCAGTTATTGTCAGATGTACAATTTGCAGCTTTAAGAAAAGAGGATACTCATTTAGTCAACAGAATGGGTGGAAACCTAATTGAATTGAAACAGATTCTTGCAAAGATTTATGAAATAGCAGGATTCGAAGATGAAGACATAGACTTGTCCAGAAGAAGTGAGGAAAAAGCCAGCCCGAATATAATTGATTAGAGGATGTGGAAAAATGAGTGAAAAAGAATTAAATAAAGATTATGAATTACAAGTACGTAGAAATCCACAATCCCTTTTGGAAGAGTATCCTAGAAAAGGAACCAATATCCAATCTACTCACTACTGTGCAGGTTGTGGACATGGAATCATACACAAATTAATTGCCGAATGTATGGATGAACTTGGAATCCAAGACAGATGCGTAATGATATCCCCTGTAGGATGTTCAGTGTACGCATATTTCTACTTCAACTGCGGAAACTTCCAAACTGCTCACGGAAGAGCGCCTGCAGTAGCTACAGGTATTTCAAGAGCTGAAGACAATGCAATCGTTATGAGCTATCAGGGAGATGGGGATTTAGCTTCCATCGGTTTAAACGAAACCCTTCAGGCTGCAAACAGAGGAGAAAAAATTGCAGTATTTTTCGTGAACAATACCGTTTACGGAATGACAGGCGGACAAATGGCTCCTACAACATTAATCGGTGAAAAGACAGTCACTTGTCAAACCGGAAGAGACCCTAACTATACAGGACACCCTACCCACATGTGTGAGTTGATCAATACATTAAAAGCTCCTGTCTACATCGAAAGGGTTTCCCTTGCAAATCCATTAAAAATCAGACTTGCAAAATTCGCGATCAAACAGGCATTGACAGTTCAAAAAGAAGGAAAAGGATATTCATTTGTTGAAATATTATCACCTTGCCCTACTAACTTAAAACAAGATGTGGCAAGTGCTCAAAAATTCATCGAAGAACAAATGGAAAAAGAATTCCCGGTCAAAAACTTCAGAAACAACTTATACACCAAAGAACCTGTCATAAGACCGAAAAGTGACTTTTCAACAGAATCCCTGGATAAAATATTTAATGTTTCAAGAGACGGCGATTCAGGATATGTTGATGATGAAACCATTAAGCCGACAAGCATCAAGGTTTCAGGATTCGGAGGTCAGGGAGTATTGAGTGCTGGCCTTACAATAGCTCAGGCAGCCTGTGCTGAAGGAAAACATGTTTCATGGTATCCGAGCTACGGACCGGAACAGAGGGGAGGAAAATCAAATTGTTCTGTAGTAATATCCAATGAAACCATTGGAACACCTGTCGTTGATGACATTGATATTCTTATTGCCTTAAACAAACCGTCTTTAGAACAGTTCTCACAGGACGTTAAGGATGGTGGAGTAATACTTTACGATTCAAAAATCGGTGAATTCGAAACAGAAAGAGACATCAAAGTCATTGCAATGCCTTGTGTAGACATTGCTGAAGAGCATGGAAATGCAAAAACAGCAAACACCGCACTTTTAGGTGCATTGACTGAATTGACTGATGCATTAAAACGTGAATCTTATGAAAATGCTATTCGTGAAATGTTTGCATCCAAACCTAAGGTGATTGATGTAAACATTGAAGTGCTGGAAGCCGGAGCGGAATGGCTAAAAAACAATTCATAGTGTGATTTGATGACTTATAAAGAAAATGCTAAAAATTATATGGAAAATTATGGTTTAGGTATTGGAGATACCATTAAAGTCAACAAGGAAGACATCTCCTATACAGGTATTTTGCTTGATAGGCCAGAAGATGCTGATGATGGATATCTTGTAATCAAATTATCAAGCGGTTACAATATCGGCGTGGCTATTGAAGATACTACCGCAGAACTCATTGAAAAGGGTGAAAAGCCTAAAATAGGATTCGGGGAAACTGAAATTCCACATGATGAAACAAAACAGAACATTTCAATCGTTTCAACAGGCGGTACAGTATCCTCCGTTATTGATTACAGAACTGGAGCAGTACATCCTAAATTTACAGCATCAGACCTTGTAAAGGCAAACCCTGAATTATTGGACTATGCCAATTATAACGTTAAAGCGTTATATAACATTTTAAGTGAAGATATGAAACCTGAATACTGGGTTAAGGCTGCAGAAGAGATAGCTAACGACATTTCCAGCGGTGCAGATGGTGTTGTAATAGCTCACGGTACCGATACAATGCATTATACTGCGGCTGCATTAAGTTTCATGTTAAAGACACCTGTTCCTATTATTCTTACCGGTGCTCAAAGAAGTTCAGACAGGCCTTCAAGTGACGCCAACATTAACCTGATTGATTCTGTAATAGCTGCAAAGTCAGATCTTGCAGAAGTATGTGTCTGTATGCATGGTAGTTTAAACGACGAATACACCTACCTGCACAAAGGAACAAAGGTCAGGAAAATGCATACTTCAAGAAGAGATACCTTCAGAAGCATTAACGCACAACCAATAGCTAAAATCCAAAACAAGCAAGTCAACATCAATCCCGAATATGACTACACTAAAAGAGGGGAAAATGAACTTGAATTGAATTGCTCTATCGAATCCCAAGTAGGATTTATCAAAAGCTTCCCCGGCATCTCAAAAGACTACATTGAATATCATATTGATAAGGGCTACAAAGGCCTTGTAATTGAAGGAACCGGTCTTGGACATGTTCCAAATGACCTGATTGACTCATTTAAAAGAGCAAAAGATGAAAACATCCCTGTTATTATGACTTCACAATGCCTTTACGGCAGAGTTAACATGAACGTTTACTCAACAGGACGTAACATTCTCGATGCCGGCGTGATTTCAGGTATTGACATGACCCCTGAAACCACATATGTAAAATTATGCTGGGCATTAGGTCAAAGCGATGATTACGACAAAGTAAAAGAGATTATGCAAACAAACATTGCAGGTGAATTCGGACAGAAATCTTCAATCAAGGATTTCTTAAACTAGGTGGTTACAATGGATTATGAAAAATTAGGATTAAAAATGGGACTTGAAATTCACCAACAGCTAAACAGTGAGCATAAATTGTTCTGTCCATGTAAGACAGAACTTGTTGATGATGATTTTGATGAATTGATTCAAAGAAAATTAAGGCCAACACAATCTGAGCTTGGAGAAATCGACAGGGCCGCGCTTCAGGAATCCTTAAGAGGATTGAACTTCAAATATGAAAACTTCGAAAGGCACACCTGCCTTGTTGAAAACGATGATGAACCACCTCACAGCTTAAATGAAGAAGCGCTTGACATCTGCATTACCATTGCATGCTTGATGAACATGCACATTGTTGATGAATTCCATACAATGAGAAAACAGGTTATTGATGGAAGTAACACCGGAGGTTTCCAGAGAACAGGTATGGTTGCAACTGACGGATACCTGGACACACCTTACGGAAAAGTTATCATTGAAAGCCTTGGTCTTGAAGAAGATGCTGCAAGAAGAATTGAAACCAAAGACGGATTTACCGAATTCAGATTAGACAGATTAGGTATTCCATTAGCTGAAATTACAACCGACCCTTCAATGCATCATCCCGATCAGGTCCGTGAAGTAGCATATATGCTCGGTCAAATCTTAAGAAGCACCAACGTTAAAAGGGGCCTCGGTACAATCAGGCAAGACTTGAACATATCCATTGCCGAAGGTGCTCGTGTGGAAATCAAGGGTGTTCAAGACTTGGATTTAATGGCTGAAATCGTAAACCGTGAAGTTGAAAGACAATTGGCATTAATTGACATTAAAAAAGAGCTTAACGCCAGAAACGCTGAAGTCTTAGATGAAATTCACACATTGGATGAATTATTTGAAGATACCGAATCCAAAATCTTGAAATCCGCCGAAACAATTAAGGCAGTTGTTTTGAAAGGTTATGATGGTCTAATTGGCCGTGAAGTGCAGCCTGGAAGAAGATTCGGTACAGAAATTGCAAGCTATGCCAAAAAGCGTGGAGTATCAGGCATTTTCCACTCCGACGAATTGCCGGCTTACGGAATAACCCAGAAAGAAGTTGACAGAGTAAACGATTTCCTTAACATCAGCGATGAGGATGCATTCATTATCGTCGCACATGATGAGGACATTGCGGTATCCGCACTGGAGGAAGTCAAAAGAAGAGCTGAACTCGGTTTGGACGGCGTTGTTGAAGAAACCCGTAAAGCATTGGATGACGGAAACACCGAATACATGAGACCTCTTCCAACAGCAAACAGGATGTATCTTGAAACAGACATTCCATTATTTAAGATTACATCAGACAGAATCGAACCTATCGCAAACAACCTTCCTGAACTTCCAGACGTAAAGCAGGCCAGAATAATTGAGGAATACAAATTAAGTGAAGATTTGGCAACACAGCTTGTCAAAAGACAAGAGGCAGACATGTTCGAAGACATTTTGGCTAGTGTTGACGTGGATGCAACACCTGTAGCGTCACTTCTTGCATATGACCTTCGTGAAATCAAAAGGGAAGGTTATGACGTTGATGTGCTAACTCTAGACCATTATAAAGGAATATTCACCCTTTTGGCTGAAGGCAAGATTGCAAAAGACAGCGTGCGCAAATTGGCGGTTGAAACAATTAAGGCTCCGGATATGGAGATTTCTGAAATCGCCGAGAAAAACAACCTTACCATGCTCAGCGAAGATGATGTTGCTAAAATCATTGCTGAAATTGTAGCGAACAATGAGGGAATGGTTAAAGAGCGTCAAATGGGAGCTATGGGTCCTTTAATGGGAATGTGCATGAAACAGCTTAAGGGAAAAGCTGACGGCGGTATGGTTAACAAAATCGTTCGTGAAGAAATTCAAAAATTAATTTAGGAAAACTCATAAGAGTTTCCTACAAACTTTTTTTAAAAAACAGATATAACATATGATTAAAAATCAGTCCTCGTACTGGTCGTCCATTCTTTTTTTAGCCCATTTCGGTGCAATACTCTTGAAAAATCTTACAACCTCTTCGTTAGGGTCATGGTCATATTTGTATTTGCTGTAAAAGAGTAAAACTGTAGCGGAAAAGGTCACTAATATGCATATGAACATCATAACGTTAGTTGATTGGATTAATAAAGGGTCAAGATGTTCAGGCCCCAGGTCATTATTTCCAATGAACACTGCCAATATCAATGTGAAAATCCCCGCACTTAAAATTTTACCGAATTCCTTACTGGTTGATAAAACTGAACTGGCATCGGGCAAATCCCTTTCTTCCACAAGGGTCAAAACATATTTGTTGTTTGGAGCCGAGAACAGTCCGTTACCGGCACCCTGCAGGGCACATGCAACAAGAATGAAATTGAACGGTATGAAATCAAGGAAGAAAAATATGATTGATGAGATGCATAAAAACATCATTGCAACACCTGATATCAGTCTTGGGTCTATCCTGTTTGAAAGCCTTCCTGAAAAACCGGACATCCCTATCATTATAATAGGCGCTATAATAAGAACCATCCCCACAATATATTCCTCAATGTCTAGAACATACTGCAGATGAAGGGATAATGCTGTAATGGTGATTGTTGTAGTGAAATATGTTGCCATAGCGGCATAATTTCCAATGACATACTTTACGTTTCTAACCAATTTGAAATTGAATATCGGCTCAGGGACACTTCTTTCAACTTTAATGAATATTACCAAAAAGATCAGACAGATTACCAAAAAGATAATTCCGATATCATCCAGTGTTGTCATACCATAAGAAAACAGAATCATCAGAAGAATATATATCAGTGAACCTTTATTGTCGATAGGCCTTTTTTCGGTAATCCATTCATAGTCGATTTTATTTAACAATATCAATAATATGGCTATTATCGGAATCAATATCAAAAATGCCAATTCCCAATTAAGCAAGTAGATTACAAAACCCATAAATGACGGGGCGATTAACATTCCAACGTATCCTGCTGATGAAACTATACCCAATGCAGAACCTAATTCATTATCATCAAATTCTTCCACTATCATAACATATAAGCTGATAGCCAGTGATGCGGAAGTGAAACCCTGAATTAATCTGGATAAAAGGAACATGATACCATTTATTGAAAATACTGATATTAAAACGGAAATCAAGAGTAAAAGAAGACTTAACTTAATGCATCTTTTAACCCCATATTGAGAAATGATTTTAGCAAAAGGCAAGCTGAAAGCTACAAAACTCATTAGATACATCAGATTTATCCACAAAAGAATGTCTGCTGGAAAATTTAAACTTAAAGCTATTTCAGGCAGTGCAACAACAGTCATATTAGCAATCAACTGCATAATCAACTGTGCTGTCGCCGCTACTATTAATGTTAGTCTTGTTTGTGAAAAGTTGATAATAATCCCTCTAATTAAAATTATATTTTTGCAGCATATAATTTTTTTAGGTTTTTGAATAATTTTGCAAGATAAACATTTTCTAATCGCAATTTTTGTGGATTTCTTTTGAAGATTATGAAAGTTTAGGTTAACCTAAAAAAATGGAAAGCTTTATATAGTATGACGACAAAGTATGTAATAGAGTTGAAATTTAGGTAAACCTAAAACACTCTCACATTATTAGTCAAATAATGATACACTCTCAAAATTTAGAATTCGTGTTAAATTAGATTTTTCACAATTTCTCTAATTTGATACAAGTCGTTGGAAAATTTAAATCTGCCAAAAAAATATAATTTTCCTCAAAAACACTGGTGTTTAATTTGTCAGTTAAACACCCATACTCTCTCTTTTTATTAATTCTTATAATTATAAATAACAATTTGATTCTGCCAAACATCAACAATAACGAAGGCAAGCTCCAATAATTGTTATTGGGATTGTTCTTGTTCAGGGACCCCTTTTCGGGATGTCTTTCGCTGCTAATGAAACAATTGATTTTGCAACATACCTAATACTGACTATAGTGTTTTCAGTATTTTTCGCAGGAATCTTTGTAGGATACTTCGGATGCATGGAAAAATCTTATATAATTGCGAACTTTTCTTAATTAAATTCAAAAAAAATAATAAATAATAATGGATATCATTCCACTATTATTTTTTCTTTATATGTTTTTGTTTTGTTTTCACTATCTGTTAATTCCACTGTTATCTCATGTTCTCCAAGGTATTTGTCTATGATTTCAAATATTACTTGTGTTAAATCATCAGTTGTATTGCCATCAAATACTAACTCTCCATCAATATACACTTTTATGTGGATGTTGATGAATGTCATATTAAACAGTTTGTTTAAGTGATCAAGAATAAAGAATTTTGATTTGCAGATTATTTGATGGTCAGATACGCGTGTAACAGTATATGTTTTTGGAGCTACATTGCGGTATGCATATTTGACTGGTTTATAACTGCTTGGAGCAGATGGGACTGTTTGATTGGAGTCTGGAGTGGTGTTTTGCTTTCGGAACAAGTTTAGTAATTTTTCCAAGTCAAAACCTTTCATAAATTCAGACAAATCAAAATCAGTAATATTAAACATGCCCAAAATGCCGGATATATCTAAGCTGGATAAATTAAAACTGGATATCATTCCTGATATATCAAGACCACCTAAGTCAAGACTGGATAAGTTTAACTTAGATGTAATTGCAGACATGTTAAAGTTAGAATCGCTTAATATGGATGAGATATCTGAAATGTTGATTGCAGATAAATCATAACCTGACATGTCTATACCAAAATCAGATATATTGATGCCTAATGAATCAAATAATCCTGTTAAATTCAACACGCTTGAGCTTAAACTTGAATAGTTCATGTTTGTAAATAGGCTACCCAAATCTAAACCTGAAATATTCAAACCTGATAAACCTGTACTAGAAAGATCAATAGCGTTAAAGTCTAAAGAGCTTTGATATTTACCCGGCGTATTATCAGTGTAAGTGGTAATATCAAATCCTGAACTCAAATAGGAGACAAGGCTGGATAAGTCCATATTTGAAACATCTAAAATGGATACAATACCAGATAAGTCAACACTAGACAAGTCCAAGCCAGTAGTAATGTTTTCAAAGTTTAAACCAGAAATATTGAAACCTGGGAACTGAAAATCACTGGAATTTAAACCAGTAAAGTTAAAAGTAGACCCGCGGACAATTGCCTTGAAGTCAGTTGAATCTAAAATCGGCTCAAGTGACAAGTCCAAATCAGTCAAATTTAAACTAACGTCATCTAAATTAGTGTATTTGAAATCTGACATGATGACTGACAAATCAAGATTTGCTAATTTTAAATCCGGCAATAAAATAGATAAATCCAAATCACTTACATCAACCCTATTGTTTCCTGTTATGAGTTTTAAGGTAGGTAAAAGTATAGCCAAATCAATACTTTTTCCATCCAGACCCAATTTCATATCCAAATCCAAATCGCCCATGTATAGAAGTTTCTCATCAGTGTCGCCATACATCAATTCGGAAAAGGCAATAGCTAAGTTAACGCCATTCACTTCAGGATATGATTTGAAAAACATGTCAAGGCCCTCGAGGTATACATAACTATTCTGAGTCAATAGTTGTAGATTATCCATAAGGACTTTGAAGTCAAGAGCTGATGGATCTGAGCTAGGTGCGATAGACAAATCAAGGTTTTCAAATACGAACTCTGTACCATTGTTGTTAGTATATGAAACTTTAGGGATGAACATAGTCAAATCAAGTTTTGAAGAGTCAACGCCAGGAATGATTGACATGGCGAATGCAGACATGTCCAAACCATCTTGACTGAAGGCTTCAAACTCCAAATGTGTGGAATTTCCCGAAAAGTTTATATCCTTAACAACCAGATCCTCGTAATTCATCTCAAATGAGCCCAACATAGGATTTGATTCATCCCCATCTATTGTTGAAGATAATACTACGTCATCTTCGGTTGCAGAGCTAGATAACAAGGTAGTATCCGCTGATTGATTTTCATCAGCATATGCACAGGATAATGTTAACAAAAACATCAACACCATTGCCAGCACATATGTTTTTTTAAATCTCATTTTAATTCCCTAGAATTTTTTATTAACTAAATTATAGGATTGCTCCCATTTAGGTAAATAACATTATTATTTACAATTATTAATTTATTTTTATTGTATATAAATTTTAATATTTTTTTAGATAATAACCAACATATTTTTTATTTTATTTAATTATAATTATTTTTAAAATAAATTTATATGTGTTTGTATATTTTTTTCATTATTATAAAAATGAATATTTTTTAAAAAATATATCTATTTTCTAAATAAAAATGACAAAAGATAATGAGTATGACAAAATTCTATTTGATTTCCATCATGCTATTAAAAAAAAATTTTAAAAATTTTATTTTTTAATAAAACTGAAAATTTGTAAAATAATTTTATCAAAAATCAATCTGAAGGATTAACTGTTTAATATTAATATCTTAAATTAAACTGTCGTCTTTTTCATCAGTTATGATTGTTATATTATTCCTAAAAATTTTAGACGATTGAATAGTTTTCATCGCCGTTCAATAGAAAATGTACCATCTAATATGATACAAGTCGTAGGAAAAAAATCTGGCAAAAAATATAATTTTCCTCAAAAAAGAAAACACTTGTGTTTAATTTGTCAGTTAAACACCCATACTCTCTCTTTTTTATTAATACTTATATATGTAAAAGCATGAAATTATCATCGACACAAAAGCAAATTAATATTATTAAAGAAACAATGAATTAAATTAATTTTTCAATAATGACCATAAATATAATATAGCTGAAATTAATATTTATGCAAGTAACTTTAGGTATAAAAAATAGGAAATGATGATTCCGAATATAACGGAAATCATGATTATGTTTTTATTCAATATTATCAACTTTTAATTATCTAAATCCACCACTTGTTCTTTCACCAGTTCTTAAATCAACAACACTTGCGTAACCATCTTCATATTCCTGAATTACATAATCACCTTCCTGATACCTCCTAGTCTCAGGATATGGATCATTACTTGGAGGTAAATTATCTATACTATATTTAGATGATGATGATGAACTTGATGATTGTGTTGATTGTGTTGATTGTTGTGATGCCTGTTCCTCAACAACTTTTCCTTCAATTGTTATCTTTTTAGTTGCATTACATCCATTATAATTTTCATTACCTCCATAATTAGCAGCAATAGTATAATTTCCAGCACTTTTATCTAATTTTAAAGTTCCAACTCCTTTTTCATCTGTAACAACTGAATGGTAATCGCTTGTTTTTGTTTCATCAGTGACTGTTATATTAACTTCTTTATTGGATAATTCTGCTCCATTATTGTCAATTAACTTAATTTTAATTGAATCACCTTCAGCAATTGTGGAATTGCCTTCAAATATTAATTTTGTATCTTGTTTATTCGTATTTGGCATCATTGCAACTATTCCAACCAAAAGAGCAATGATAACTGCAATTAATGCTATAATTATAATTTTATTTTTTTCCATGATGCCCCACCAATGTAAATAATGTTAATTAATATTGTGTCAATCATATGTATATAATAATTCCTCCATATGAACTTATGAAAGTAGCTTCTCTACCATGAGGCACAAGTAAATTAAAAAGAAGACACATATAATCACGCAAAAACATTGAAGTAGTTAAATGGCCAATGCTAGGAGAAATAATATGCAATGGAGAATAGCTGGTAGAAAAGAAGAAAAAAATAGAGAAAATGAATCTCTATTTGATTGTTATTGAACGTGTTTTAGTTTCTGCAAGATATTTGTAATTGCCCCCATAGCGGGATTTAAGTATGTAGGTTCCGGGTGCCATATCTGGCAGTGTAATGGTTGCTACACCTTTAACTATTTGAGCTTTGTATGTGCTTCCGTTGACTTCAAATTTCACATTTCCACGCGCATCTTCAGCAATGCTTGCAGTAAGAACAGTTTTTCCGTCAACAGTGGTTTTTGCAACTGACAGCTCCGGTGAGATTTTAGTCACTTCAAAGCTGGATTTGATGGTTTGAGCAGCATAATGGACATTGCCTGCATAATAGATGTGCAGATAGTATTTTCCCACACTCAACGCCGGAACTGAAATAATTGCCCAGCCATCTTCAATATGACAGCTATCGGTAAGGATTTTGGTTTTATTGGAATCTGAGATGGTGTACCAGATATTACCGTTTACATTGTTGACTTTGACCCTGATTGTCACATCTTCCCCTGGAGCCCAATTGGAAACGTTCACTGAAGCTATCGGTGTTTTCTTGACAACTTCAAAGGTTCCTTTGATTGTTTGGGCATTATAGCGTGTGGTACCTGCGTAGTATAGGTGCAGGTAGTAGTTGCCTAAGCCGAGACCTGGAATTGCACGGGTTGCAGTGCCGTTTTCAATGTGAATCTTATCGGTTAAGATTTTGGTTTTGTTTTCATCTGAGATTGTAAACCATACGTTACCGTTAATCTTGTTGTTTGACATGTTAACGCTGATAACTGCATCATCACCGAAACCGACAGGATTAGGGTCTACAGCACCGGAAGCAATTGGTGTTCCTTTGACAACGTTAAAGCTTGTGGTCATGTTTTGACCATTGAACTTATCATTTTCAGAATAGCTCACCATTGCATCATATGATCCTATTTTCAATCCGCTGAATTTGACATTCAATGTAGCGGAGGTTATTTTAACCTTTTGAGTTACATCATTTAGGGTAACTTCAATGTTTCCGGGAGCGTTTTCATCGACATTGAGAGTAATTACTGCATCTTCGCCATATTCAATGTCTTTTGATGAAACTGATTTAATGGCATTTTTCTTATCTATCTTGATTGAGGTGGTTATTGTATCACTTGTATAGTTGCCGTCACCTTCATATTGGATAGTCACAGGATATGTTCCTTTGTATAAATCATTGAAATATGTTTTTGCCATTCCGTTTGCAACCTTGACTTTTTTGGTAACTCCGTTGATTGTGAATTTTACATTACCTGTTGCATCGCTTGCTAATACGACTACTGTAACTACTTGACTTGAATCAAGAGAGTAAGATGCTGCATAGCCATAGATGAACGGTGAATCGGATTTGAATGCATAATTTCCTTCATTGTAATTTTCTTCACTCCATGCAGTCGGATAGGTTAGCTCATCATTATAGGCGTCATGACAGTTTACGCAATAGGAATCCAAAATACGGCCCCCATACATAACTGCTGCATGACGATTAGAAGAACAATTTATGAATAAACAATTATTTGCATTATTACTTTCGCAAATAGCACCACCACCTTCACCAAAAAATTCGACAGAAGAACAATTTATGAATAAGCAATTTGTTATAATTTTACTTCCAAAAATGGCACCTCCCTCTGCACAATAGCAATTTAAGAAAGTACAACCATAAGCGTCACCAATAAAAATAGCGCCGCCATAGAACTCACAATGACAGTTTATAAATGAAGAATCATTTGCATTTCCATGAAAAATTGCGCCACCGTAGTCCCCGGCGGCTTTACAATTTACAAAAGAAGAATTATATGCATTACCATAACCAATAGCTCCACCACAAGATTCATCGGCAGCATAACAATTTTCAAAGTAACAATTAGTTGCATTACCATTGGAAATGGCCCCTCCATTATCCTCGACAGCATAACAGTTTAGAAAAGAGCTATCAAAAGAATTACCTTTAGAAACAGCACCGCCGGCATAGGCATGGCAACTTTTAAAAGAACAGTTATGAGCATCACCGTCCCAAATTGCACCTCCACGTCCATTATAACCTTCAGAGCAGTAACAATTTATAAAGGAACAGTTATAAGCATCACCGTCCCAAATTGCACCCCCATGTCCATTATAATCTTCAGAGTAACAATCTACAAAGGAAGAGTCATAAGCGTTACCGAAACAAATTGCACCGCCACCACATGCATGGCAACTTTCAAAGGAACAGTTATAAGCGTTACCGTAAAAGATTGCACCTCCGGCATCAACAGGAGAATAGCAATTCTTAAAGGAACAATCATAAGCATTACTTTGGAAAATTGCTCCACCACAGTCAGCACTACAATCTACAAATGAACAATTATATGCATTACTATCGCACATGGCGCTTCCATACCATGAATTGCAATTTTTAAAAGAACAGTTATAAGCGCTTGCGCCAGTAATGGCTCCCCTATTTTCTTCACCAGAACTTCTACAATCAGTGAAAGTACAATTAATGATTGTGCTATCTTTATTTCCATAAACGGTACCATAATTACCATAGCTATTAATGAAATTGATGTTTTTCAGTGTTACTTTGTAATCGGTTGCAACAAAGATGCTTGATTTTTTATTTGCATCTATGGTGTGGCCCTGTCCATCAATGGTAATCTCCTTTGAGATTCTTATTTCACTACTGGATTTATCGTTTACATAATCCTTTTCTAATTTCAATGTTTTTCCGCTGGAAGTGTTTTCTACCAAACTTGACAGTTCAGCAAAGTCCCCCTGTGCAGCTTCAAGTTCGTAAACAGGTTCTACACTGAGAACCTCTTCCGTCGTGTCAGTAATGTTTTCATCGGCCGCGTTAACGGCACCAATTTCGAAAATAAGCAATAGGATACTGACAAAAATAATCCTATTAAATTTCAAAATATACAACCCCTTAAAAAATTTTTTTAAAACTTAATTAATGATTAATTTTTTAAAGCTAATATATATTTCTGAATGGAAAATTTGTTTTCCAGTATATTTTTAGTAAATAAAAAAAGAAGAAAAAAATAGAGAATTTAATCTCTATTTTATTGTTATTGAACGTGTTTTTGTTTCTGCAAGATACTTGTAATTACCGCCGTAGCTGGTTTTAAGAGTATATGTTCCGGGTGCCATATCAGGCAGTGTAACGGTTGCCACACCATTGACTATCTGAGCTTTGTAGGTGTTTCCCTTAACATTGAAATTGATGTTTCCTCTTGCATCTGCAGCAATGCTTGCAGTAAGAACGGTTTTTCCGCCAACAGTGGTCTTTGCAACAGAAATGCCCGGTGAAATCTTGCTTACTGTAAAGCTTGCTGTTTCAGTTTTCGCATTATACTTGTAGTTGCCTGCGTATTTTACTGTAACGCTGTATGTTCCGGCTTTTAGGTCTGCAATATCCACATAGGCAACACCTTTTTTCAGTTGGACTTTGTAGGTATCTTCTCCGATTATGAATCTGACAAAGCCTGTCGTATCCGTAGGTAAATTAGCGGTGATTCTTTCTGTTTCACCAACTTTAATGTTGGTGGTTTCAATCTGTATTTCAGGAGTTGTTTTGCCTACTTGGAAAGAGGTTGTTATTGTTTCCGCACGGTATTTGTAGTTGCCTGCATATTTTACAATAAGGTTATAGAGTCCTGCTTTTAAACTGGAAAGCTTAATACTAGCCCATCCATTTCCTATTTGAACTTTATAGGTTTCATTTCCGATTATGAATCTGACAAATCCTGTTGTATCGCTAGCTAAATGCACCTCAATTTCAGGAGATGCACCAATATCGTAATAGTCATGTACTATTCTAAATTCTAATCCTGGAGAGGGCTTGGCCACATTGAATGTTTCTGTTATTGATTCAACATTGTACTTGTAGTTTCCCCCATATTTTAATGTAACGCTATAAGTTCCGACTGTCAAATCATCGATGTCAACATAGGCAACACCGTTCTCGATTGCAACCTTGTAGGTATCTTCTCCGATTATGAATCTGACAAATCCTGTTGCGTCCTTGGCCAGTTTGGCAGTTATTCTTTCAGTATCTCCTACTGTAATATTTTGAGTTTCAAGTTGCATTCCTTGTTTGAATTTGCCAACATGGAATGTGCCTGTTATTGTTTCAGCATTGAAATATACGTTACCTCCGTATGTTACCTTAACGGCATATGATCCGTCTGCCAAGTTTGGAATGTCAACTGATGCAACACCCGAACTGATTGGCACACGGTATGTTTCGCCGTTAATGGTGATTCTTGCAAATCCTGTTGACTTTTTAGACATTGTTACTTTAACGTTTGCTGTTTCACCGGATTTTGCAAAATCATTTGCAAGTGTTAGTTTTGGAGATCCCTTATTGACAACAAGACTAACATTTAACGGGTCGGCGCCTGCACATGCCAATGCGATGATGTATTTTCCAGGTGCGGCGTCAATGTTTAAGTCTGAACCTGAAACAGCTGAAAATGAATTGATTAATTGATTGTCCTTGTAAATTTTAACATTTACAGTTATTCCTTCAATGTTTATACCATTGGATAATGTTTTAATCGGCAATTTTCCGCCATTTCCGTAATTTACAGTTAAATTTGAGCTGGATAAAGTGAGTGGGATGAAAGTACAATTGTTGTAGTTTCCCTTAATAATTAGGTTTTTCTTGGAAGAAGAGCAATTTATAAATATTGAATCAGAGACATTTCCCATGTAAATAACGCCTCCGTAACCGTATTGCCAATTGTAACACTCTACAAAAGAACAGTTTAAGGCATTACCGTAGTAAATGGCACTGCCGCTACCGGCGGAGCAACATTCAAAATAACAATTATATGAATCACCTCTACTAATTGCACCACCCGAGCCTGCAATAGTAGGTCCGTCATATGCGTAACAACCTATAAAAGAAGAATTATAAGCATTACCATCATAAATTGCACCACCGGAATAAGCGTGGCAAGTCACAAAAGAGCAGTTAAAAGCATCACCTTGATTAATAGCACCACCAAAACCTACAGACCAACCAACACTAGTGCCAAAGCATTTTTCAAAAGAAGAATTGTGGGCATCTCCCTGATAAATAGCACCTCCATCTACTGAAATACACTCACTGAAAGAACAATCGTAAGCGTTTCCCTGATAAATGGCACCGCCATAACCCTTAGCATCCCATTCCCAATCTTGATAAATATATTCTGCTATACAAGTTTTAAAGGAACAGTTATATGCATTTCCATTGTATATTGCACCGCCTTTGCAAGCTTCATGATTTTTGCTGTCATAATAGTCAAATTCATCTTCGCTGCGATAAGCTTTACAGTTCATAAATGATGAATTATATGCGGTTCCACTGAAGATGGCTCCGCCATAATTGTTAACGGAACAGTTTATGAAAGAACAATTTGTAACATTTCCCACAACTGCGCCCCCATCTACTGAAGTGCACTTTATGAAAGAGCAATCATATGCATTGCCGTCATAAATGGCTCCGCCATAACCTTTAGTATAAATGTTGACCACACCATCATAATAGAGATATTTGGCTTCACAGTTCATAAAGGTACAGTTATAAGCGTCTCCATTGTATATTGCACCACCTCTGCAAACATAATTCCAGTTAATATCTTCATGTTCCCATGAAAGTTCGGGAAGATATGCCTTACAGTTTATAAATGAGGAGTTGTAGGCTGTCCCTTGGTATATTGCACCTCCATCTTTTTCAGATATGCAATCTGTAAAAGTACAGTTGATTATTGTGCATGCTCCATAAACTGCAGAATAAGTGGCATGATAAGTGTTGATGAAATTGATGTTTTTCAATATTACCTGGTCGTTGCTGATTCTAAAAATGTTTGATTTTTGATTTGCATCAAGGGTATGACCCTGTCCGTCGATAGTCATTTTCTTGGAGATAAGGATTCCCTTGGTGTAAGTTCCGTCATTAATGTAATCCTTATCTAAAGTCAAAGTTTTTCCGCTTGAAGTGCCTTTTATCAATGTTACCAGTTCAGAAAAATCTTCAGGCTGTGTGACTTCAAGCTCATCTGCAGGTTCCGTGCTTAAAACCTCATCCGTCATGTCAGTAATGTTTTCATCGGCCGCGCTAACGGCACCAATTGCTAAAATAAGCAATAGGATACTGACAAGCATAATCCTATTAAATTTCAAAATATACAACCCCGTAATTATTAATTGATAAATATTATTTTTAAATTAATATATATTTGTTTTGAAAAAAAAAAATAAATGGTGAATAATTTTTACATTTAAAAAAAAAAAAAATAACAGAAAAAATCCTGATACATCATGTGATTATACCCTACGACTTGCTACTAAGATTGTATAACTCCCTGAATCTGTATGGACCTATTGTATTCCTTTTTGATATTCTAATTACATAATATTTTATATAACTGCCTGTTACTCTCAGGTTTTTTCTCAAAAAAAACATTGGTGTTTAATTTGTCAGACAAACACTTATAATCTCTTTTTTTAAAAAAAATATTCTTAATCCATCAGATTTTCAGAGAATATCCATATACAAAATTACACAAGTATCTGCAATTAAAAGAAACATTGAAAAATATTGGAAATGCAATTCATATAATTGCAATATAATTTTGAAATGGTTGAATTATCTATGATAAAATAAAGGATTTTGTATTAAAATAATTTGTAAAAAAAGAAATTTTAAGCAGATGCATATACACCCGCTTATTAAACAGATATCATCTACCGATTCTATGTCCTGCATCATCATAACCAGGCTCATCCATGTCAATGTACCCATTGCCTCCAACATGGTAGTTCACCATACCATATTTACCTAACATGTATTGGTCCACCTCTGCCTGGCTGTACATCGGAGTTCCGTCGGATTTGTATGCATAAGGAGTAGGTCCTGATTGGGTAGCGGTGGCTTCTTCTTTTTCCTTAACTGTGAATTTTTGGGTTGCATTGCATCCATTGCACTTATCATTTCCACCATAGCTGACAGTTATTTCATAGTCTCCAGGATCCTTATCCAATTTAAATGTTCCTTCACCGTTAGCGCTTGTAACAACTGAATGGAAATCAGATACCCTATCCTTATCGGTGATTGTTATATTTACATTCTGATTTGCAATCGGATTTCCATTAGCATCGGTTAATATAATCTTAATCGAATCACCTTGATTCAAGGTAGCATTGCCTTTAAAAACCAAATTCGTATCCTGTTTAGTAAAATTCGGTACCATTGCAACTATCCCAACCAAAAGAATGGCAATAATTGCAATTAAAACTATGATTATAAGTTTATTATTGTCCATGATATCCTCCTAAATTATAAAAAATATTTTCTCCAATATAAATTGTGTTAAACATATGTATATAAAAATTCCGAAATTTAATTGCAAAAAAACTCCAATCCAGTAAAGAATTAATCACTAAAAAAAAGAAGAAAAAATAGAGAGGTTAATCCCTATTTTACTGAAACTGTTCTTGTTTTTGTCTGCGCAAGGTACTTGTAGTTACCGTTATATGTCGCTACAACTTCATGGCTTCCTGATTTGAGGTTAGGTAGGGAAATGCTTGCAACACCATTGCTTATCGGAACTCTGTATGATGAACCGTTGACTTTAATCCATACGTTACCCGGAGCATCTTCAGCCAATTTCACTGTTATCATAGGATTTCCGTCCACTGTTGATTTTAAAATGGAAATTCCAGGTGAAAGCTTGTTCACGGTCAAATTGGATGTGAATTTTTGGGCATCGAAGTTGGCGTTTCCTGCATATACTGCACTCACATCATAAGTACCTGCCTTAAGGCCTGAAAATTTCGCAGTTGCAACACCGTTAACTATTTGAACCCTTTCAGTAGCTCCATTTACTGTTATTTTAACAAAACCGTTGACATTGCTTGCCATCTTAACAGCAATTGTGGTATCGCGGCCAACATAATTGTTTTTAACTGAAATGGATGTTATAGGAGTTCCTTTAACCACGTTAAGGGTGGTTGTGTAGTTTTGTGCGTTGTAATTAGTACTACCCTTATACATTACGTTTACATCATAAGTTCCGCGTTTAAGTCCGGAAATGGAATATGTTGCTATACCGTTTGTAATCGGAGCTTTTCCAGTTACACCGTTGATGGTAATATGCACATTACCGTTAGCGCGATTACCCAAGTTAACAGTGATTACAGCA
The DNA here is from genome assembly GCF_001548675.1 of Methanobrevibacter sp. YE315. NCBI lineage: Archaea > Methanobacteriati > Methanobacteriota > Methanobacteria > Methanobacteriales > Methanobacteriaceae > Methanobrevibacter > Methanobrevibacter sp. YE315. The sequence continues at coordinate 732,130 of NZ_CP010834.1, read as the reverse complement.
TCTGATCCATAGCCTGCGTCAGGCGCGTCAACAGAGATGATTGGTGTTCCTTTAACAACTTTAAATGTTGTTGTTTTTGTTTTACTTAGTATATTGGCAGTACCTTTATAGAGAGCAGTTACTTCATAAGTACCCCTTTCCAAACCGGAGAATGTGGCTGTTGCAACACCATTTGTAATTGGAGCTGCTTTAGTAACATTATTTACAGTGATATGAATGTTACCATTCACTTTTTTCGCCACATTAACTAGGACTGTTGCATCTTCATTAAATCCTATGTTTTCTGCAGAGACGGAAACTATCGGTGCGCTAAGTTTATTTACTTTAAGAGATGTGGTTATTGTATCGTCAGCATACTTAGCGCTTCCCCTATACCTGATGTCAACAGTGTATAATCCATATTTCAAGCCGGAAACTGTGTAAGTTGCAACACCATTTGTAATTGGAGCCTTATCGGTTTTGCCGTTGATGGTAAACCATACATTGCCCCTAACATCCTTAAACAAATTGACTGTAACATTTACATCTTTTCCATATTGAGTTGTTACAGAATCAGCTGAAATGAAAGGAGATGGATTATATTGTACTGTAATAGTCTTCTCAAGCACTAAAGTTTCTACTATCTCTGTACTGTAATCAGGTAAATAATCAGGATCCAAAATGTCTTCAGGGTCTCCCGGAATGTGTGTTACCTTAATATTATACTCGCCGGAAGCTGTGATGTTCAAATCAGCCAATGAGATGTGAAGCTCAGGGCATCCATGACGGAAGGAAGTCAAGCGGAATAGTGTAATATCATCAGGATAATCTGATTTAAATGTATCATTTAATATTTGAATCTTTTCCTCTCTGCTCAATTCTGCAAATTCTTCCAGAGGCATGTCGATGTCATCAGCAGCAATATCCATATCACGTAATTCTTCTTCATCCGCATCCAATACGCCTGAAAGGTAAAGCCAATTTTCATAAATCAGTCTGCCCAAACCTTCAACTTTCTCGTCATTTACATATACATTGAATTGGCCTTCACCTACATCCATCCAAATGGATTGTGGGTTTGCATCAATACCTACAATATCCACTGCAATATCTTCTTTACTGGTCATGACATCATCATTGATGTTTATGTCATATGACTTTGCCACATCATCGGGAGTGACGACTTGAGCGAGATAATCGCCGTGCCTGATACGTTTGAATGTTAATGAATCGCTTTCGAAATTCAAAGTGACTGTTATATTCCTGTTTTCAGGAAGGTTCATCAAGTCAAAATCATCCAATGAAATCATATATGAATTTCCTAAAACTTCATAACGGTATTGAACATCTTCGAAATCATCAAATGACTTTTCAATAATTGTTCCGGAACCGTCGTCAACAACAATGCTTCCTTCGCTGACGTTGAATGCATCCGGAATGGCCAATTCGATGAAACGGCCGTCAGGGTGCGGACCCATCCTGTTAGGGTCATTGAAGTCTCCAGTGGTTATGTTTCCTACGAAAACATATGAATCAATCATTTCCTCATACCAATGGAAAATTGCTGTATCCTCATCTATCTCAATTCCATATGCCCAAACTTCTTCATCAAAGCAATCCAAAGCAATGCTTAAGAGGTCCTTATCACCGAGTTGGGTCAAATCTAGAACAATAGGATATTTTTTAGCCTTTTTAACATCATCGATTTCATATTCCATTTCATCCGTATTGAAAGCAGCAAAGTCGTTTCCATTTCTAGTGACGTTGACTGTTACAGCAGTGCCGTCAAATTCCTCATTGTCAGGAATCAGCAGATAAGCGATGATTTCACTGTCACTTATTTCAAATTTCGGCTCTTCCTCATCTTCTGCATTTAAAGATAATTCAATGTCTTCTATAGGGCCGTCTTCATCATCCTCGCGATAGAATTCAATATATCCACTGTTGTCAATGACCCTATTGCCATCTTCATCGTTGTAAGCAACACAGATTACGTAATCACCATGACCTAAGTCTTCAAAGAATTCCGGAAGAATCCAGTACTGACCCTCTTCTTCATCAAAACCGCTCAAGTCACCTAAAGAGCCTTCCCAGCTCCATCCATCATAATCATCAGCCCATATCTCCACTGTGCCTTCAGAATCTTCAGGGGCGGTAATTACGATTACATATGTCCATTCTTCAAATATATAACCGTTTTCGCCAAAGATTTCGATGGAATAATCGCCATCACTCACGATATTCCTCTCAATCATTCTGACTTCCGCCTCCTCGGTAAACAGATAAGGAGACTGTCCATTGAGGGTTAAAATCGCACCGATTACATACTCATTTCCATTCTCAAAGTCATAGGCGAAGTGATAATTGTCTATGCAATAGTACTTCCAATTTTCATCAGGTCCTCCATAGCCGTCGCCATATCTCCAGTAAGGGGAATTGCCCCCCTCAGCAACAAATTCGTCTAAGGATTTTGTGAATATTTCCTCACCATTAATCATGAACAATATTTCACCATCTTCAAAATTGGAAGGAATTTCTACCAAAACCAGTCCGCCACGAATTGTGGAATTAATATATGAAGATGATGCTATACTGATTGGACTTACTAGTTCAATTTCTTCATCTCTTCTGATATCCTCATAACTGCCATCGCTCCCAATATGGTAAACATTGAAAGAGTATCTGCCGTCTTTTCCATAAATCTCCAATTCTGACAATGACCAATAAAGCATGTTTTCATCATCCTTATCCAAGATGTCCTTAGCGGATGATTGGAAAAATTCATCGTCATCTTCTTTTCTAACGTCTACAATGACTGTGCCGGAACTGCCATCAGGACAGTAGACCGCAAATACGTCCCCCATGAGAAGCGCATTAGGTCTAAAAGTGTCCAAACTGACATACCTGAATTGAGAATAGTCGATAGCTTCTATACCTCTGTGTGCCTCAAAGATTTCCTCATCCTCCTGGAGGTCTTCAGGGTCCTCTGCACAATAGATGAGAACTATATAACCTCCAGGTTCGGTGATGCCCAAATCCTGAGGAGTGATGTGAATGACATTACCATGATCGCTTCCCTTGATTACATAAGTGTAACTATAAAGTTCCCTCCAGTCATCATTAAGAGTCTTAAAGACAAAGTAACCGTTCTGTTCATCTACAGGACATGTTATGTTGATTATTGCTAAGCTTTGATCATTTACATCAAATTCATCGACTACCTCAACATTATAAGGATCATCACCTTCTTCACCATCATCAAGAGGGTAAAATACGGTTGAATTATCCATACTTAAATCATCAAAATCTTCCTGAGGAAGCTGAACATCAGCGACCTCATCACTAACGGCCAGTTCATCGAAAGCAACATCTTCCGATGCGCTGACAGCACCAATTGTCAAAACAGCCAGCAACATGAACGTTACCAGCATAATCTTTCTACAATTCATTATCATAACCCTTTTTTATTAAATATCATATTCAACTGAATACAATATTGATTTTTGATTTACTTTTTATAAATAAATTATGATTGAAATTTGAATAAAATAAATATTAAAAATGAAATTCCTGACTTAAAATATAATGTTTTTTAAGACATCTATTGATTTTTTAGCAATATCATAAAAAATAGAATATTTTTTAAAAATAATTGTGAGAATGTTCAACCAGGATTACATGGCTTGAAAAATGCCCTAGCCGAAGTAAATTAGTTTTTATTTAGACAGGAATCATGCAATTTTATGTTATATCCAAAACCACATGACAAACAGATAACTAAACCATTTATAGCAGATATATAGTTAGCTAATTCATATGTGCTGTTTTTATATCTTCAGTACAATAATAACTAGAAGAATACATTACATTACCAACTACCATAATCACATTATCATAATCAAAATTACAAGTTATTGCAGTTGATGGGAATCCCACTAATAATTTATAATTTGCATAAAAACAATCAGAGATATCTCATTTCAGAAAAAAAATTTAAAAAATAAAAAATGGAGGTTTAATATATCCTTGTACCCCCATGTCCCAAGAAATTACCTCTGATTATATTTCCTTGAGCATCTTGACCACCATAGTCATAATATCCATCCCCCGCAATTACGACATAACGACCAGTGGCCAATTCAACAACCTTCATTTCAGACTCTCCAATTCCAGTTGATCGATAATAGCCCAAATCAGGATTATATTCCGGATAATTATCTGCAGATGATTCACTGACCACTTCCGTAGTTGCTTTTTCAACTTCAATATTTTCTGAAAGTGAACAAGAGGAATATTCGCCTTCACCCTTAAAAGTACAATCGACAGAGTATTTTCCAGCTTTTTCGACTTTCAATTTAGCTTTACCTTCAGAATCAGTTGTGACATCTTCACTTATGACTACACCATCCTCACCAGTTAGTTTAAAATTGATTGTTTCATCAGATAGACAGATTCCATCTGCATCACTTAATAAGATTTCTATATTATCTCCTTCACTTATCGAATTGTTCATAAGAGTTAACTTAGTCTCCTGTTTATTAATGTTTGGCATCATTGCAACCAATGAAACTAAAAGAATGGCAATAATGGCAATCAAAACGATGATAATAAGTTTATTATTGTCCATGATATCCCCCTAAATTAAAAAAAAATATTTTCTACAATATAAACTGTGTTAAACATATGTATATAAAAATTCCTAAATTTAATTGCAAGAAAGACTTTAATATTATATTTATCAATTTTTAGATGCATTAAAAGATATCAGAAACCCAATAACAAAATAGTCAATCCTAACTACATGAATATTAAAAATCGGCAGATACATCTGCATCCACCTTTAATATTAACATGAATCAAGGCAGACCAAAATTAAAAGAATCCTCCATGCCTATCACCGGTTCTCAAGTCAACAATGCTGAAGTAGTTGTCTGAATATTCCTGCCTGACATGGTTTTCATCGATGTAGAATCTTCTAGTTTCAGGATTTGGGTCGTTGCTTGGAGGCAGATTATTGATATCATAGGGATTGCCTGATGAAGAGGAGGAATCGGATGACTGGGAGCTGGATGAGGATTGGGAGCTGGAAACCAGTGAAGCTTCAATGACTTTTTCTTTAATCAACAAATTCTGAGTTGTACTGCTTTGAGCATACTCATTATTTCCACCGAATGTTGCCTCAACAGAATATTCACCGGGATTTAAATTGAAATCCATTTTTGCATTGCCCTTAGAATCTGTCTGAACTGATTGCTCAACTGCAACTTTACCATCGTTGTCTATTATTTTGACATCCACCTCTCCGTTGGATATAGGATTCTTATTTAAGTCTGTCAACTGAATTAATATGCTATCCTGTTCGTTTAAAGTTGAATTGCTAGTGATTATTAGATTGCTTTCTTCCTTTGCATTCATTTGTAAAAATGTCATTCCAATTAACGCCAACAGTATAACAATTATTGCAACAAGTATTATGATAATATTTCTATTTTCCATTTAATACACCATCACTATCGATTTAACTTTTATTCATTATATAAAATTTTAATATTGTGTCCCAACCTGTTAATCATAGCCCTCAACTTCAAGATAATCATCGATTTCATAGTTATCTCCATATTCATAGTGGTCATAATAGGCCCCTGGGTCGCTTCTAGACAATGAGTACCTGTCCCCCACCACAGTGTGATAGGTGTTGCCTCCGCCCATGGAATATGTGGAAGTTCCGGAACCGCTATAGGACAACTTAAATCCGTTTGGATTGAGTCCCAATATTTCATATATCAACTCAGATTCCGTGTAATGTATATCATCACAGCTAATAATGATTCCATAAACCATCTTATCCTCATAGGAGTATTCAATGAACGATTTTGCATAATAATCAAGCAAATAATTAGATGAATATAGATTCACGTTTTCTGAAGTGTCGAACGGGAATTTGTCAGGAGTCGTTTTCCAAACGACAATATACCCTTTTCTACCCTGATCATCAACATAACTAATGTTTTTCGCATTATAATAACCAAATTCACCATTGGAAGTTCTGATTTTACCATCAGGGATATTTTCCTCACTTATTTTACGGCATCCTATAAGGGTTGCGTTCAAAAATTCGTCCCCTCCAATCGCTTCGAAAATTACATCATCAGGATTTGCCTTTTGAGGTGTAAAAAAGCCAAGTGCCCCAAAGGCAGTACAGCCTGCAATAAATAGAAGCAGAAAAATTGCCGCAAGCATTATGATTAAATCCCGATTTTTCAACATGATTCTATATAACAACTTAAACACATTTATAGTTATTGCTGTTTTGAATTATCTGTAATAGGGCAATAATATAGTTTTTCAGTGAATTATCTTTTCCAGTATTTCTGCTGCGGATTCAACCATTCTTGGACAGAATTGTTTAAATAAATTGTTGTCTAATGCATATTCCACCCCTTCCTCTGTTGAAATATCGCAATTGAGCAAATCTCTGCATATATATGAACCGTTGACGTCTTTAAACTCATCCAAAAATTCTTCACATGCCCTGTCACTTTCGGATTTATTATCCCCATATCTTAAGCCCAATACCATTAACGCACCAGTGCATGCCCCACATACTTCTGCTTTTCTCATTCCGCTTCCAAAACAAGCCCCAATTTTTAAAGCATCATCCTTTGAAACTCCAAAATCAGGAGAAAATGCTGCAAAAACCGCCTGTGAGCACCTATACCCATCTTCAAATAATTGAACTGCATCTTTTATTTTGTCCATATTAATAGTTTAATTCTGTTAATATATATCAATTTGCACAAAACATGTGAATATTTTCAATACAATTTATTAGTTAATAACAACATATATTTAATCAAAAAATATTAGGGGAAGGATAATGTTATCAAAACTAAAATCAATTAGTCTCAGTAATTGGATATTGATTGGGATGGTATTGGGTTTTCTTGTGGGTTTGTTCTTAAACTTCTTCGTCACAGATCCATTTATTAAAGATATCGTTTTAATTGATAATGTATTTTACTTAGGTGGGACTTTATTTATCAAATTAATGAAAATGCTGGTCGTACCACTGGTTTTCTGTTCAATTATAGTTGGTGCAGCATCAATTTCAGATATAAGAAAAATAGGTACTATCGGTGGACGAACAATCGCAATTTATCTTTTAACTACCGCTTTGGCAGTCTCTATCGCTCTTGCATTAGGAGCATTAATCGAACCTGGTGCAGGATTGAATATGGTTGCCAGCGCAGACACCTCAAATGTTACTCTTAATCAGACAATGACAGATACCCTTTTAAATATGGTTCCTGATAACCCGTTCAGCTCTTTAGCCAGCGGGGACATGCTGCCAGTTATCATATTCGGATTGCTTATAGGAATTATCTTGGCTAAATTAAAAGAAGAAGTGCAAATAGTTTCTGACTTTTTTACTGAAGCAAATCACATTATGATGGAACTAACATCTCTCATAATGAAATTCGCACCTATCGGTGTATTCTGTTTAATGGCAAAAACATTTGCAGGACTAGGATTTGAGGGATTGATACCTCTGGCCAAATACATCCTATGTGTACTTGTAGGTCTTGCAGTACAGGCATTCGTAGTATATCCATCATTGCTTGTCATATTTACCAGACTGAACCCTATCAGATTCTTTAGAAGGTTCATACCAGTAATGTTCTTTGCATTTTCATCCTCAACATCAAATGCAACAATTCCTCTAAACTTGGAAAAAGTATCTGAAATGGGAGTTTCACCTGAAATCTCATCATTCACCATTCCATTAGGAGCAACAATCAACATGGACGGAACTGCAATCATGCAGGGATGTGCAGTTATGTTTGCTGCTCAGGCATATGGTATGGACTTGGGAATGGCAGGACTCATTACAGTAATCTTTACAGCTGTAATGGCATCAATCGGTACCGCAGGCGTTCCTTCCGTTGGACTCGTTACATTGACTATGGTATTTAATTCCGTAGGATTACCTGTAGAGGCAATCGGTATAATCTTCGGAATAGACCACATCCTGGACATGTTCAGAACCGCAGTAAACGTAACCGGAGACGCTATCTGTACAATAATCGTTTCATTCAAAAACAAAGCAATGGACATTGACGTATTCAACGGCAAAAAAGAGCCCGGTACGATTGGAATGGATTTCGATTAAAAATAAATATGCATCCATTGGATGCATAACATTTTCTTTTTTTACAGAAATTATTTGTTATCTAAAATTTATACATATTTTTAACTAAAAAAATTTTGAGGTTTTCCCATGGAAAAATACGACATTATCATCATCGGAGCAGGACCTGGAGGTCTAACCGCTGGAATTTATGCCGGCCGTCAAGGAACAAAAAACTTAATTATTGACCGAGACTTAACTGGAGGATTGGGACGTGAAGTCCCCGCAATGGAAAACTATCCCGGTTTTGACAATATTTCCGGTCTGGAACTGATTGAAAAGATGAAAGAACAGGCAGTCAAAAACTGCGAACTGCACGAAATGGAAGAAGTAACCGAAATTACAAAAACAGAAGATGAATACAGATTCACAGTTAAGACAACAAAAGATGAATACCAAAGCAAAACAATAATCCTTGCAACCGGAAGCTCACACCAATCTCTAGATGCAAAAGGCGAAGAGGAATTTAAGGGAAAAGGCGTGAGCTACTGTGCAACATGCGACGGATTTTTCTTTGCTGGGCGCGACATCATCATGGTCGGTGGCGGAAACAGCGCACTGCAGGAGGCATTATACCTTAAAAACCTCGGAGCCAACGTCACCCTTGTACACAGAAGAGATGAATTCAGAGCCCAAAAGCACCTGCAAGATATGATTAAGGAAGCAGGAATCAATACTATCCTAAACGCAACTGTTGAAGAGATAAAAGGCGAAATGCTTGTCGAATCAGTTGTTTTAAAAGATACAAAGACAGGTGAATTGAGTGAAATTCCAACAAATGGCGTTTTCATAAGTGTAGGATACATTCCCCACACTGAGCTTGCAAAACAACTTGATGTCAATTTGGATGAGTCAGGACACATCATAATTGACAAAAATCAAAAAACTAATATAGATTATGTCTATGCAATCGGTGATGTTTGTATTGGCTTAAAGCAGTGGGTTGTAGCTTGCGGAGAAGGTGCAGTTGCTGCAACTTCCGCATTTGAAGACCTGCAAGGCTAATTATAACGTTCCTGCAGGTAAATATAAATAAAGAATGCTATAAGCAAGACCACAATTACAGGCAACAGCCACATGAACAATTTAAGCAATACTACAGCTATCAAAATAGCGGCAATTATAAATATTAAATCTTTAAGTTCCATGTACCATTGATTTATTAGACGTGATATATAAACTTTAAGTGATTGGATGAAACCAAAAGAAAAAATAATATTGTACTTCACGATATTTTTCATCTCAGCGGCAATGCTGATTGGATACAGTTACTATGCCGAGCAAACGGAACCTTACGATTTCGGCGAATTTACAATTGATGTGCCGTTAGGAAGTAAATTTAAAGATGTAACCTCAAGATATGATAGTGAAAATTATAATATTGGGAAAGCTTATATATGTACCGATAAAGACCTCACCATAAGCATTTTTGACAAACATTACATTGAAAACACCTATGAAATGAATACCGGCGATAAAATCGATTTCGGAAAATCACTGCTTGGGCATTTGCACGGAGAGAACAAATACAAGATCAATGAAAGCTCCGAAAACTTAACCTTTTTCATTTTAAACCACAGGGTCAAGGGAATCATTGACACCGATATTGCAGGAGTCTACAACGATGACGATCACCTGATTATCGTTGAGGGCGGCGACATAGAATTCATCGAAAAAATTGCAAACTCAATCAAAATCAAAAATACTTAGTTAACTATAATAAATAAAAAAACCAAAAATAATATCATTATATTTTCATGGAGTATAATATGACAATAATAGTAGTTAACAATAAAGGCCAATATAATCACAGAATCGCTAGAAGTTTGCAATACTTGAAAATTCCTTCTAAACTTATCCCAAACACAACATCAATCGAAGAAATTGAAGCTGAAAATCCAATCGGATTGATTTTGGGTGGAGGACCTTCATTAGAAGGCGCCGGTTTAAGTGAAGAGTATATCAAGCACTTCGACATACCGATTTTAGGAATCTGTCTTGGCCATCAGTTGATTGCTAAGGCTTATGGTGGAGAAGTAAGCACTTCCGACACCGAAAGCTACGCTCAAGTGAAAATTAACATTGATAACGATGAAAACTTATTTGAAGGACTGGCACCGGACATGGACGTTTGGTCATCCCATAAGGATGAAGTCAAAAGCATCCCTAAGGAATTTGAAATCCTAGCCAGTTCAAATTTATGTGATGTTGAATCATTTAAACATAAAGACAAAGATGTATATGGAATCCAATTCCACCCTGAAGTACATCATACTCCAAAAGGATCAGTTATTTTTGAAAACTTTTATAAAATCTGTCAAAACAAGGTGTAACAATGATTGATAATGCTGAAGATTTAAAAAACAAGGCTGTTGAAAACAAAGCGGGTTTAAAAAGACAATATGTAAACATCCCTATCGGTGATGAAGAATACGGATTCAGAATATCCGGAATCGGAGAAAAATCTGTTAAAATCGAAAAATTCATTAAATACGATGATATCTTCGAAGCCATCGAATCAGGCAATGATAATGGACTTGAAGCTATGATCAAACAAATAATTGAAGATTACGAGGAAGAGGACGGCGAATAAGATGTTAAGCCCAAAAGAATTTATTGAAGATGCAATCCAAAAAATCAAAGACCAAATCGGTGATGAAAAAGCAATCATTGCATTATCCGGTGGAGTGGACAGTTCAGTCTGTTCCGTTCTTGTTCAAGAAGCTATCGGCGATAATTTAACTGCTGTTTTCGTAGACCATGGTCTTTTAAGAGAAGGAGAAGTTGAACAAGTAACCAATACATTCAAAGACAGGTTGAATTTCAAGTTTGTTGATGCTTCTGACGAATTCATGGATGCTCTTGCTGGCGTTGAAGACCCTGAAGAAAAAAGAAAAATCATCGGAAAAGTGTTCATCGATGTATTTGAAAGAGAAGCAATCAAATCCGACGCCAAATTCTTAGTGCAAGGAACAATCGCTCCTGATTGGATTGAAACCAAAGGCGAAATCAAATCCCACCACAACTTGGCTCTTCCAAGCGGAATGGAATTGGAATTATGCGAACCAATCCGCGACTTATACAAAGATGAAGTAAGAGAAATCGGTGATGAACTCGATTTACCTGCAACTACCGTTTACAGACAACCTTTCCCAGGACCAGGTCTTGGAGTGCGTGTTGTTGGAGCTCTTACAAGAGAAAATGTTGAAATCTGTAGAAAAGCAAATAAAATCGTTTGCGATGAAGTTGAAGCCGCAGGTCTTGATAAAGATGTATGGCAATACTTTGCTGTTCTAACCAACACCAAAGCAACCGGTGTTAAAGGAGATCAAAGAGACTTCGGATACTTAGTTGTAGTCAGAATCGTCAACTCCATTGATGCAATGACCGCATCAGTCGCTGAGCTTCCTTGGGATTTAATAAAAACCATATCTCAAAGAATCACCTCAGAAGTTTCTGAAGTTACCCATGTCGCTTTATCCATTAGTGATAAACCACCTGCAACCATCGAATTCTGTTAAAAATACTAATTTCTAGTATTTTTACTTTTTTACTTTTTTTAGAATAATTATGAAAACCACAAAAAATGCATATTTAGCCAAGTTAACAGAACAAATCCAAATGAAATCTGTTAAAATTGGGAAAAATCTTGAAGGAACCACCCCGCCATCTGTTTTTATTGGAAGATGGTCCTATCCTAAAGTCTATGCCGGACCTATGATGAGCTCTCAAATGGGCGACACCCATATCATGGACTCGCCGGAAGACTGGATTGGGCAGAATAAAACCCAAGAAGATATTATCAACTATAGAATGGGGCTGGTTAGGGGCAAACAATTAATAAAAATTGATGATTTGGAAAATCCTTTTGTTGAAAAACTTCAAGATATTTCACTTGCATCCAAATCAATTGACAGTGAGGCAACATTCGGCAGAAGGCCGACAGGATCCATGTTCACGGAAGACAGCACTCCCCATGGACCAAGTGCCGTTATTGAAAAATTCGATATTGATGCAGTCAGATGGGACAAGCAGCTAGAAAAAACATTTTATGATACTGATTTGAAAGCAACAGAAGCTGTCTTGAATTTACATGACAAAGATGTTCCATTTACTGCAATGCAAAAGGCATTTTCTGTAGGTGCAATCGGAACTAAAAATAGAAGAAGACTCGTTCCTACCCGCTGGTCAATTACCGCATGTGACTCAACATTAGCCGATGAGTTTTTAAAAGATGTCAGAAAATTCGATATTCTTGACACCTATAGAGTCTTTGAATTCGGAGCGCTGAATACCTATTATGTAATCATTTTAACCCCAACTGAATGGCAATATGAGTGGTATGAAGCATTCATCAAATTAATCCATAACGAGGAATTAATGTTTTCAGATTATGAGACAAATGCCGGCAAAAAAGAATATTCAAGAGTGGGCGGTTGTTACTACACCGCAAAAATGGTGGTTCTCGATTACCTTTCAAATATCAAAAAACAGTCTGGAGTTCTAATTTTAAGAGAAGCGTATGAAGATTATGTTCCATTAGGTGTTTTTAATGTAAGGGAAAACATCAAAGAAGCAATGGCAAGGCCATATATTGAATTTGAAACATTGCAAGACTGCTTGAAATATGCGGGAACAAAACTTAAATTGCCAATCAGCAGGTTTGTGAATAATGGAACCTTATTAAATGAAATGCTTCACACAAAGCAAACCACATTAGACATGTACTTTAAAAAAGGATAATAATTGTCTCGATTAAAAAAATACGATCCTGATTCTTATATCAACCTCATCGACATTCAAAACTTAATCCAATCTGGTTTTATCGATTTGAAGAATTCAATAACATCATTATTTCCATCATAATCATGCATCCCATATGGCAAAAGACAAGTAATATTTAGTATAAGCATACAATATTAAATTGATATGTTTAAATTCAAATCCCCCTCTAAAAGAACATGCCAGATTATGGCCGAAGTTGCAAACAATGGCATTAATGAAAACTTTGAAGAAAAAACAATTGAAAAAATCAAAGACATGACCAAACACGAAGAGGCAAGAATCACCTCAAGTGGAAACAATAGTATTTTCATCGCACTTTCAGCCATTGAAGGGGATATAATCATACCTGACCAAGGAGGGTGGCATGGATTTAAGCAAATTGCAAAATTTTTAAATAAGAACATCATCACATTAAAAACAGATTTAGGATTGATAAATGCAGAAAGACTAGATGAATTAGAGATAAATGAAAAATCAGCATTAATTTTTACAAGTTTTGCAGGTTATACTGCCGAACAAGACATCAAAAGCATTTCTAAATACTGTAAAAACAATGACATCACCACTATTGAAGATGCATCTGCCGGAATTGGGGATAAAAAAAACAGATTGGGAAATGGAAAATACAGTGACATCATAATTGCATCAACAGGTTCGCCGAAAATGATTAATGTTGGAAGTGGCGGATTTATTACAACCAACGATCAAGAGATTTTAAAAAAAACAGGCGTGCCTCAAAAACTTAGTAAAACTAATGAAATTATATGCAGTGGTATATATTCAGAACTTGACAATGTAAGCAACAACCTAGAGGTTACATTAGATGCAACAGAGCATGTAAAAAAACACATACCTAATGCAATTCATCCAAGCAAAAGAGGGGTTAATGTAATTATACCTCATGATGATGCAAAGTCAATATGTTGGGATTTGAAAAAGACATTAATTACAGACAAAAGCGGATTTATTACAACTTGTCCAAACTATAACCGTGTAAAACAAAAAGCAATTTGCATTGAAATAAAAAATTTAGATTATCAATGTCTTAAAAAAGAATATTTGGATATTATAATCGACAACGTTACATGTCAACTGTAAGTTTTGTGATTCTGTCAATAATTATCTCTTCGACTGACATGTTTTGGAGTTCGGTTTCGCTAATTTTATAGATTTCAGTTAGTTTATCATTATCCGGAATTAAAACATCATCATCCCTAGTAAAAATAGAAGATAACTCCTCAGTGTAATCATTAGAATTTATTAAGATTGCACATAAATTCATATTACCCTCTTTTAGGCCTAAAATTTTAAAAGCTTTTGAAATCTGGCGCTGAGCTGAACATCTCAATACTATTTCAACACTGAGATCCTTTGCCAAGTTTTCACCGCGTTCAAATGCAAGATATGCCTGATTGACACCGTGAATTATATGATTTTTTGAAACGATAGAATCCGAATTCAAAAGCTGGATAATTTCATCGTCACTTTTAATAGAATTAATTTTATCAAGGGTTTCTTCAACTGAATCAATAGTCGCCCTAAAACCCAAAATCTGAATGTTATCCATGTACATGCAAACACCTAATCGGACAATAATCTATTAACTCCCGCAATGTAAGCTTTCACACTGGCATTAATAATATCAGGTTCTGTGCCTCTAGCAGACACTACCTTATCA